>CAUYYV010000027.1:0-17791 GCA_963577075.1 Phycisphaerae bacterium | reverse complement strand
CCGTGCATCGCTTCCCAGCGCGACAGTTGGTTCCAGATGAGCAGCAGGTCACCTGTCTTGGGGATACGCTTGAGGTTGCGCGGGCAGGGATAGGCGGCCAGGTTCGTCGGGATCGCCTCCGTCCACGTCTCGCCGCGATCGTCTGAATAAGACTCGTAGATACGCCCGAGATTGACCCGGCCGTACATCATCAGACGCCCGTCATTCAACTCGATCACCGTCGGCTCGCCCATTGAGAAAAAGCCGAGCGTGCCCTTGTCACGCATCACCAGTGTCTGGTTGCGGCTGCGCTGCCAGGTCTTGCCCTCGTCGTCGGAATAATAGGTGTAGCTGAAGGAGAGAGTGCCCCCCTCGGCACTGTGAAACTGCTCGCCGAGTCGGGTCACGGACGTGACGTCTGGATCGATAGGCTTAGGTCGTACAGACGTATAGACCGCCAGAATGATCCGGCCGTCGCGCAGCACTGTCACTGAATCGTTCTGATAAGATGAGGCATTTTCCGGATCGATCTGCTTCGGGGGCGACCACGTTTGCCCCTCGTCATCCGATCGACAAAACGCCTGGACGCCGTATGCCGGCCTGCGGTATTGCTCGTGCGTCATGATCAATCCGATCGCGCCCGAGGGCAGGCGAAACAGGCTTGTTTCGTAAACGTATTTCAACGGCTCTCCGGTGGTCAGCTTTACCGGCGTCGGCTCACCCCACGTCTGTCCTTCGTCTTCGGAGTACATGGCGGTGGCCGGCCCGGTGACGCCGCCTGCGCCCCACATCCACATCAGACGGCCGTCGGCAAGGCTGATAACGCCGCTGTAGGAAGGGGAGAACGGAATCTTGTCCAGCCCGACGTTGGCGTTGACGTGCTCCATGATGGTGCATCTCCTTGCTTCGAATGATCTGACGCTTTGTGTTCGTCTAACGTTAGCGTTAACGTAGCAACTTCGTACAGGAGAGCAATGATGAACAGGCTAATCACCATTGTCGTGACCGCGGTCGTGCTGCTGATCGTTTTGAGCGAAACGGGGTTCACGTCGGCCGTGACAGCGGGCGCGCCCACGCGTGGCAAGCTGGTGATTGCCGCCGACGGCCGCAGCAGCGCCATGATTGTTGTGTCGCCGACGGCCGGCAAATGGGAGAAGCGAGCGGCCGCCGACCTGGTGCGCTATGTCGAGCTGATGAGCGGCGCCAAGGTCTCGTTGGCCAATACGGCAAGCGCGATTGAGAAGGCGATGCAAGGCGACACCCCCCTGCTGATCGTCGGCCAACAGGCGCTGGCCGCCGAGCCGGACCTGGGCATCGCACTCGAGAAGGTGGCGAAGAAGGATCCCGTCCTGCGCGCCGACGCGATCGCTGTGAAACGAAAGGGCAATCGTGTCTATCTCGCCGGGCTCACCGACGACGGCCACTACCACGCCGTCACCTATCTGCTGCACCAGTGGGGATGCCGATGGTATCTGCCGACGTCGTTCGGCCAGTGCATACCCGAGCACAAGACACTGAAGATCGGCAAACTCGACCACGCGTACGCCGCACCGTTCGAGCGGCGATCGTATTGGATCTCCTGGAACGGCGCGCGCGGCGTGCCCGACGGTGAGATGGAAAAATTCAACGCGCGCAATTTCATGACGTTCAACGTGCCCACGCCCGGCATTGGCCACGCGCTGTCGCAATACACCAGGGATCTCGTCGAGGAGGGCAAAAGCGGCCACCCCATCGCCGAGGAAAAGACGATCGCGCACGTGGCGGCCAAGCTCGACGAAACGTTCAGGAACAGCGGTGGGCCGTCGCTGGCCATGGAGGACAGCACCTATCACTCCGACTCACCGGTCGACCGCAGGCTGCAGGCGGGGCTGTATGACAAGTATTTCATGGCGCCCAACATGACCGACGTCTTTATGACCTTGTACAACGGCGTGTGCGATCGGCTGCTGGACAAATACCCCGACAGCAAGGCCATGATCGGGTTCCTGGCCTTACACGAACATGACGCTGCCGCCGCAGCAGGTGAAACGCGCCGCCGCGCCTCTTCTCTGTGCCTTGGCGCCGATCGACATCGATCCGATCCATGGCATGGACGACCCGCTCTCGCCGCCGCGCCAGGAATACCGCGACATGCTGTATCGCTGGTCGAAGGTGATGGATGGCCGCATCGTCATCTATGACTACGATCAGGGCATGCTCGTGTGGCGCGATATTCCCGCGCCGAGCCACCAGGCATTTCGCCAGGACGTCAAGCACTATCGCAAGGCGGGGATTGTCGGGTTTTATTCCGAGAGCAGGATGGCGATCGCGACGACCTTCCTGAACCTGCACATGCGCGGCCAACTCATGTGGGACCCCGACCTCGACGTCGAGGCGCATCTTGCCGAGTTCTACAAGAAGTTTTACGGGCCGGCCGCCAAGCCGCTGTCGCGCTACTGGAACGCTATTTTCAAGGCTTGGCAGGACACGATCGTCACCGAACACGAGTTTTTCGTCGCGCCGGCAATCTACACGCCGCAACTGGTCAAGCAGTTGCGCAGGGACCTGGAAGCAGCGGAGAATCTGATGCAACCGCTGGCCGATGCCCCTGGCGAGCTTGACCGCAACGAAGCGTTGTATATCAAGCGCATCAGGTTCACCAGGCTCAGCTTCGATCTGATCGATCAGTACATGTCCATGGTACGTGCGGCGGCCAGTGATTGTGCCTACCGGCGCGCCTACCAGATCGGCGAGCGCGGCATGAAGACGCGCGACAAGTTGGACAAGATGAGCCCTACGTTCCTGTCGTCCCAGCATTACGAGCAGGGCGATCCGTGGTGGCGCGGCGAGGTAAAACTATACGGTGTGTTGAAGCAATACATAGACGGTACCAAGGGCGAACTTGTCGCCAAGCTGCCGCTCGAGTGGGCTTTCCGGCGCGATCCCAACGACACCGGCGTTGCCTCCGGATGGGCCTACAAGCCGGTCGACCTGTCGTATTGGCGCAACAACAGAAAGCACTACAAACCAGAGACACGAAAAACCTACCCCACGATCGAATGGGAGATGTTGCGCACCGATCTATATATGCAGGCGCAAGGCATTCTCCATCCTGACGGGCAAAGTTTCAATGGTTATGCCTGGTACCGTACGCCGATTGATCTGAACGATGCCCAGTCAAATCACAAACTCCATGCCCGCTTCCCGGGACTATTCGGCGAATGCTGGCTCTATGTCAATGGCTGGCTTGTAGCGCATCGCGAGCAGAACGACATGTGGTGGCATAACGACTACAAGTTCAACTGGGACGTGGACATCAGTGAGCACATCAAGGCGGGGCGTAACACGATCATGCTGCGCGTCGCCAGCCGACACCATGTGGCCGGGATGTTCCGCCGGCCGTTCCTTTACAAGCCGGTTGTACCTCGGCCTGTCGACGAAGCCGTGAAGCCCGAGGAGTGATGGACGGTTTTCAGTGCATTACTGCTGTTAGGCCTGTATTTTCAGGATCGCCGCAGTCACGGCATCGCACCCCAACTTGCGACGAGCGGGCGACCGGAAATGCCGGGCCTTCCAAGCTGAATGACTGAATTTGTAGAATATATCTACCACGATAAACAAACCAATCCATGGCAGATGTTTCGCTGTCGACGGAACCGGGCCCACTTGAGACGGTGACAGTCCTGAGACATGCGGTGGAAAAATCTCCCGGGATTCTGATCGAAAACGTCATCAACCGCGTGGCTCTGGCGTCATGGTTGAGGGGTTGGGTTTCAGCGTCCGCAATGCAGCGATCTGGTCTTGCGGCATCGCGTCGATCAGCGTTCGCCAATGCCATGGTCTGGTGTGCGGCTCGCCGTCAAACGAAAACCCGTCGCCGGTCCAGGCAACCTCGGTGCCGTCGATGGTGTCAAAACCCATTCGCTTGCGTGTTTCGAGCATCTGGGCAACCACGGCCGTGCCTGCCTGCCCGATGGCGGCCTTGGTCTTTTCCGAGTTGGGGTAGCACTGTTCGGCGACTTCGCGTGCCATGTAGTGAAGGTAAAAGATCCGCCGGATGGCGTCGCTGCGGTTGCCCGCCGACCCGTGCGGCGCCGAGAGGCAGTGAAACAGCACGTCGCCGGCACACGCCTCGAGGGGCACGGCTCCGAAGCGATCGAACAGGTCTTGCTCGCTGAATTGCTCGAGTGCGATCTTGCCCACCAGATGCCGGCCGGGCATGCCCCACAGGCAACCGTTGTCAACGGTTGAATTGTCGAGGTAGATGTCGACGTCGAAATTGGGCACGCCGAACGTGTCCCTGTGCGCGTCGGCCTGATAGTAAGGTGGGTCCTGGTGCCATTCGACCGGCACGTTTCCTCCGGGCAACTTGCAGACGAACGAATCGTTGATCGGCCGAAACGGATGGCCCAGGCACTGGCCGACCATCGCCAGAAGTTGCGGCTTGACCGTCACTGCTTGGAAAATGTCGTGCCGCTGCCACATCCGCTCGGAGCGGTAGTAGACATCCCGGCCAACGACCTTTTTGTAAAGATGATCGCTGCCGTCGCGGGCGACGCCCTCGGCCTGCACGCGGTCGGCCGCGTCGCGCAGCAGATCGAGTTCGCCGCCGGCAAACAGCCCGGGAATCCGCACGAAACCGTCGCGATGAAATTGATCGATCTGCTCTTGCGTCAGCATGAAGTCTTACGCCCGCTGGATAAACGGAAACCTCGATAGTTTAGCACGCTTGTGACAGCGGGCGATCAGATGGGGACTTCTCAATGACTCACGGCGGGATCCCACCGAAGGCCGCGGACGGCCATCTGTGGGCTTGGCGGCGCTGTGAAAGTACAGACAAACACCGGCCGGCGCGCCTTTGTGGCGCGCCGGCCGGTCAGAGACTCCGAATCACATCCGTGTTGCCCGTCGCGTCACACCGATCGCTCAGGCGCGGCGACGACGGCGGGACATCACCATCACGCCACCCAGCGCCAGCAGCGCCAGCGTGGTCGGCTCGGGCACGATCACAAGACCCACCTCGCTCGGGGAGAAGCCACCTGCGGCGTTTGCCGTGTTGACGCCGGCGCTGACGGTTAAGTCCAAGGCGCCGGAGTTCAGGTTGAGCCGCTGCCAACTGCTGCCGGGCAGTGCCACGTAATAACGGTCATCGTTGCCCGGAACGAACACGAGGCCCCGCGGGCTGCCCACCGAGAAGGAGTAGTTCCGCGTGTCACTGGGACTCGATCCGGGGCTGTCGATCCGTATGACCTCGTTGTTGGCGCCCGTGTACCAGAGTGTGCCGGAACTGTCGAACCGCAGCCGCTGCGGCTTGGTTCGCAGGTTCTCGGCCCAGATGGTCGGGTTCGAGCCATCGGGGTCGAGGCGGATGATCGCGTTGTTGGTCGCCTGGGTCGCCGAAACGTAGATGTTGCCCTGCGCGTCTATCTCCATGCCTTCGCTGTAACCCATGACGCTGCCGGCGGTACCAAGCCCCGGCACTACCAGACCGCTGGCCGGCGTCAGATCGCCCTTGTAATTACCGTCCTTGTCGAACTTGACGATCTTGTACAGGCTGGTGGTGGCGTCCTGCCCCTGGACGTACACGCGCTTAGCCGGGGCGTTGGGGTTGACCGCAATGGGAATGGAGAAGCCGAAATTGGCCGCCGCCGAGCCGGGGATCGTGCCCAACGACACGGCCTGGGTCGAGAAAGCCGTGATCGCGCCGCCACCGTCGTTAGTTGTCCACACCGTCCCGTTGTCGAAACCGAACTTGACTTGCATAATGCCGCGGGTTCCGTGCGTGTTGGCCAAGTCCGCGATGAACGTGCTGTTCAGTGCGTCGGTCTCGTCGAACAGCCCGTAACGCTTGATCGTGTTGCTGCCCTTGCCCAGCCACAGTTCATGCACATCGGCGGCAAGCGCCGGTGCATAGGCGACACCCAGGATCGCGACTGCCAGAACCATCAAAGTGACCTTCTTCATCTCAAATCTCCTTCGTGCTAACGCCTACGATAATGTTCAGGCGTTGCGGTACCGACCCTGCCCGCCCGGCAACGCACCGGGACGGCAAGGCCTGTTGGCTTGTGGGTGCTGCCACGGCGCACGCCGTGGTGCGATGCGCCCGAGCACTCGGGCGGGCTTACGATTGATCCATTACCTGCTGCGCCATTGCGGTCGTCGCAGCAGCATGAGGGCGCCGACCGCGGCCAGGGTCAGGGTTGCCGGTTCAGGCGTCAGGCTGGCGCCGTTGGTCTCGAATGCGTCGAAGAGCAATTGGCCGATGTACTGACCACCCCAGTGACCGAAATGAATGTTGTCCTTGAGGTAGTTGTTGGATTCGAAGAAATCACGGTCGCCGGCGGTCTCGAATATATTGATAAAGCCGACGCTCTCCTGGGCCGCCACCGCTTCCATGGCATCTGATATCCTCTGCATCGTCGTGGCGCTGTTCCATGAAGAGATCAGGACGATCTCAGCATCGGGAAGCGTGGTCTTTAGCCGATTGACCAGCTGGCGCAGTTTTGGCTCGTACTGGTATTGAAAGTGCGTGGTTTGGTCATTCTGGCCGATCCATACCATGACCAGGTCGGTGTCGAGCAGTTGGAGTTGATCGTCGAAAGAGTAATTTCGATGTAGAAAATTATCGATGCCCCACCCGCCGTTGGCGCCGCGGTGGATGCGCACGCCTGGTGCGTCGATTATGTTGTTGGCGCCCAGGATCGTGGCCCATCCGTCACCCATCGGGGTGATCATAAACTTGCGGTGCGTGCCCGGCGGAAAAGCGTAACCGTACGTTTCGACAAGTCGGTCATTCGCAAAGGTGTCGATCTGAGTCAGAAAAGTACCCGAGTTGCCGTTCCAATGCGTGAGATTGAAACGACCGCCATTGGGTTTCTTGATGTAATGAAACTCAACGCGATCGCTGGACACGTCGAGGTTATAGACGGCCTCATTGGAATTGCCGGTGATCCATGACGGCTCGTCATTGGATGCATCCCACAGGCCATCGAGCGAGTGATGGGGTTCCTTGTCGATATCCAACCCCGTCTTGTCCCACCCCATGTCATTGAAACCTGCGCCGGTCCAAAGGCTAAAGCCCTTATACCCGGCGCCGGCATTGCCGTAGCGGTTCTGCATCAGTTCACGAAAATGGGGCAGGTAACTATTCGCCTGGTAGGTGAGACTGTCACCGAGCACGACGATGTTGGCAGTACCGTTATCGGCCAGAATCTGCTTGGTGTCGGCGAAAGCGTCGGTAAGATTCAGAAATGGATCCGCATGGGCCCCGCCGCCAAATGCCAACACGGCGCAAATGACCGCCCACCACTGAAATTGCGTGGGAGGGCGCGTTCGTACGGTCGGCATCTTCCTTCCCCTCAGCCCACACTGCGAACATGGTTGCATCCACCGGCGCGAGCCACAAGGCCGAGAAAGAACACCCCAGCCCTTTAATGCATCTTCACACAAGTTTATCGCGAAAGCATGATTTTGTCAAGAAATCCGCATCGGTTTATGCGGAAGATGCTTGGGGGCAAGCGTGCCGGCGGTACCAATCCCACAACCGCGCCAAACCGTCGCCGACAGTCGTTTTGGGGTTGTAATCCAGCAATTGCCGAGCTTTGCTGATATCGGCGCAAGTGATTTTCGGCTCACTGGCGGGCGCCGGCATGGTTTGCAGGCAGGCTTTGGAACCCACCAGTTGCTCGATCAGGCCGACGAAGTCGGCCATCAACACCGGTTCGCCCCGGCCGAGATTGATGATCTGGTAGCCCAGCGGCGTTTCCAGGGCCGCGATGATGCCGGCCACCACGTCGTCGACGTACGTCCAGTCGCGCCGCATTTGGCCGGCATCAAACAAGGTTACCGGCTCGCCGCGGACGATCGCGTCGGTCACCCGATAGGGCATCATATCGGGCCGGCCGCGTGGGCCGTACACACTGAAAAAACGCAACACCGTGAAATTAAACGCGTGTAGATTGTGGTAGGAATGCCCGAGAACCTCGACGGCCTTCTTCGTTGCCGGGTAGGGTGCCAGCGGTTGGTTGCACGGATCGGTCTCGACGAACGGCAACTGCGTAGTGTTTCCGTACACGGATGACGTCGAGGCAAAGACGAACATCTCGACCTCGTGTGCCAGCGCCGCCTCGATGACGTTAATCGATCCGGCCAGGTTGACGTCGTGGTACAACTGCATGCGGCCGATGGAATAGTGCACGCCACCGTAGGCCGCCAAGTGAGCCACGGCTTGCGGCCGATGACGGGCGAAGATGTCGCTGATCACCTGGGCATCACGGATGTCGGCGCGGTAGAAACTGAAGCCGGCGTCGTTCTTGAACGGCTCAAGGTTCGCCTGCTTACGGGAAGGATCGTAATAATCGTTTAGATTGTCGATGCCGATAACCGGCCCGCCGTGTTGCAGCAGAGCTTGCGCAAGCGTGCTGCCAATAAAACCGGCGGCGCCCGTGACGAGGATTGGTCGATCAGGCATTGGTGGTTAGATCGGTCGGCATGGGGTTTTTATTTAAGGGGCTTTCGCCGATCATCGCGCCGCAGTGATTCACGGTAGCGGCCGTGCACACTGGTGGTGGAGTTGCGTACAGCGGCGACAAGGTTCGAAATAGTCGGATCGTCGCCGTAGTCCTTTTCCAGTTGGGCAAGTCCATCGTGGGCCTTGCCCACCGCCTGGTCTTGGGTGGAGTTTCTGAAAATTTTCTTGTAGGCCTCTTTGAGCCGGCCTATGGTTTGGTCATCAAATCCGTGGCGGCCAAGGCCGATGCTGTTGATCCCGCGTACTTTGGCAGGGTTGCCCTCGACGATCATGTAGGGGGGCACATCCTGGACCAGCCGGGTCATGCCGCCAACATAGGCATGGCAGCCGATGGTGACGAAATGATGCATGCCTACCATCCCGGCGATGACAGCACAGTTCTCGATGCGGGCATGACCGGCCATGCCGACACTGTTTGCGATGACCACGTGGTCGCCGATGATGCAATCGTGCGCCACGTGTACGCATCCCATGATCAGGTTATGGCTGCCGACACGAGTCAGGCCTTCGTCGTTGTCGGTGCCCCGATGAATGGTGACGCCTTCGCGGATGTCATTATGGTCACCGATGACCAGCCGGCTGTTCTCACCGGTGTACTTGCGGTCCTGCGGCTCGCCGCCGAGCACAGCCTGCGGCCAGACGCGGTTGTGCGCACCGATCTCGGTCGGCCCGAGGATGGCGACGTGACTGACCAGTCGTGTGCCGGCGCCGATCGTCACGTGCGGGCCGACGTGGCACAACGGGCCGACGCAAACGTCTTGAGCCAACTCAGCACCCGGATCGATCACCGATGAAGGATGAATGTCAGGCATATCGGCTTCTTGACCTTCCAGTTTGATTCCTGCTCAAGCCCACGTTGGTTGGCGCGCCACCATCAATCAAAAGTCAAAACTCAAGAGTTCTTTTCATTCTTGATCATCGTCCACGAGCATGAACTTGACCTCGACCTCGGCGGCGACATCGTCTCCGACATATGCAACACCGCGTACGTGGGCGATGCGGCTTCGCATGCGCAACGTTTCAGCTTCGAGAATCAATTGGTCACCCGGCGTCACCGGACGGCGGATCTTGACCCGGTCCATGCTCATCAGAAAGCCAAGCTTGCCCGTGTTTTCCAGTTTCTGGCCGACGAGCACCGCCGCCAGTTGCGCGATTGCTTCGATCATCAGCACGCCCGGCATGACCGGCGTCGTCGGATAATGGCCCTGGAAAAAAGGCTCGTTGATTGTCACGTTCTTGATGCCCGTGATGCGCTTGTCGCCCTCGATATGAGTTACCCGATCGACCAGCAGCATGGGATAGCTGTGCGGCAGGATCCGCATCAGCCGGCGGATATCGATCGCGGTTTCACACTGCGCCATGCGATGGCGATCCCGCGATCGCTGCTGCGCGATCAGCTTGCGCACCAGTGCGTGGTTGAGCGCATGGCCCGATCGATGTGCGATGATTCGCCCCTGGATCGGAGCGCCCACGAGATAGAGGTCGCCGATCAGGTCCACGATCTTGTGGCGTACCAGTTCATCCTGAAATCGGTACTCGTTGCCGATCGGACCGTTGGGGCCGATCACGAGCATGTCTTTTTCCGTCAAATGCGTGCCGAAGCCGGCGCTCTGCATTGCAGCGGCCTCCTGCTCGAACGCAAACGTACGCGCCGGTGCCAGTTGGTGTGCGTAGTCGCCGTTGGCGCAGTTGAACGACTGGAGCTGGGGGCCTACCGGGGCGTCGGGTCCGTAATCAAGTTCGTAGATCACGTGCATGGTCTGCTCATCGCAGGGCACGGCGGCGAGCGTGGCGTCACCATTACGGACCACCACCGGTTCGATCACCTTCAGCCGATGGCGTAGCGCATCGCCCTCTTCGGCCACACCCACCTGAGACAGCACATCGTAGAAAGGCCTGGCCGATCCGTCCCGGTCCGGCAACTCGGGCCCGTCGAGACGAATCAGCACGTTGTCGATGTTCAACGCCGCCAGCGCGCTGAGGCAGTGCTCGCATGTTTCAATGATCGCTTCGCCACTGCGCAGCGTCGTTCTTCTTGCCTGCGTGATCACGTGTTCGATGCGCGCCGGCACGTGTTGGTCGCCCAGGTCGCAACGTGAGAAGACAATACCATGGTTTGCAGGTGCCGGGTCGAACGTCGCGGTGACGCGCTGGCCGCCAAACAAACCGCGCCCCGAGAGAGATACCGGCTTAGCAAGTGTATGTTGTACTTCCATCGGATCGGGTCCCGCCACGCAGGTCGCGGCATTTGCATTCGCACTGGCCTAAACTTCGGGGCCAGTCCCTGCTCGGTGCTACTTCTGGTTCAGCATTTTAATCAGATCAGGCAGCTTTCGCACGGCCAGATGCTCACGGAGGGCCTGCGCCTTGGATTGGGCGGGGTAGCCGGCCCAGGTTTCGCCGCCGGGCAGGTCATTCATCAGTGACGCGTTGCCCGCCAGGGTTGCGCCATCGCCGATCGTCACGTGATCCTTGACGGCGACCTTGCCGCCGATCACGACACGATCGCCCACGGTGACCGACCCGGCCAGCGCCGACATGCCCGCTATGACGCACCCCTTGCCGATTCGACAGTTGTGCGCGATCTGGCATAGGTTGTCGATCTTCGTGTCGTCGTCGATGATCGTGGCGGAAAACTTACCGCGGTCGATGCACGTACCAGCACCGATCTCCACGGCGTTTCCGATGCGAACATTGCCGATGTGAGGGATCTTGACCATGTTCCCATCGGCGTCCGGGCAATAGCCGAAACCGTCGGCCCCGATGGTCGTGTTTGGGTGCAGTTCGCATCTCTCGCCAATTTCGCATCTCTCGCGGATCACGGTGCCGGGCCAAATCACGCATCCCGACCCGATGACACAATCATCCATGATGGTGACATGCGGGTGCAGCACGACACCATCGCCAAGGCGCACGCGTTGGCCGACAAAGCACCCGGCGCCGATCGCGACGTTGTCGCCCAACTGCGCAGTCGAATCAACATCGGCGTTGGGTGCAATGCCCGGTTTTGGCCGCGACGGGTCCGGGGCAAACATCGTCAGTACCCGCATCATCGCCAGATCCGCGTCACGTACGCGAATCAGTGCCCGCTCATCGTCGTCGTCGAGATTGATACCGTCGCTGACCAGAGCCGCCGCTGCCCGCGACGCCGACCACGCCGCGGCGTGGATCTTGTCACCGACGAAAGTAATCTGGCTCGGCGAGGCCAATTGGATCTGTTCCACGCCGCTGATGTGTAGATCCGCCGGGCCCGTCAGTGTGCCTCCGACCTGATCGCTGATCTGCTGTGTCGTGAATATCGCCATGGACCATGCTCGGTTAGCCGGTTATCCGCCCCGGCGTGTTATCACACGAACAGACAAGGCGGCGTTGGTGCTTCGATGCCTCCTAAAGGAGATATTGATCCTGCGGCGAGCTCCGCAGAGCAGCGAGGGGCAAAGCCCCGGTCCTCTCCCAGGATCGGGGGGGAGTTGCTCTTGGCCTTCGTTCTTATTCCTGATCCGAACGCGTCGTCGTGGGCACGACCCAATTGTTATCCATCCGCTGTTTGACCTCGTCGGTAATGTCGAGTTCTTCGGTGACCCAGATCACCTTGCGCGCTGCGATCTGATTGAGCAACTGACGATGGTCTTGTGACCGCACAAACCTGGCCGGCGACTTGAACAGCACGATCTTGATGCCGCGGGCCTTGGCTTCGGCCTGGCAGGCTTCGGCCATCTTGTTGTACAGGGCCTCGGTTCGCAGCATCACCTCGCGCATCGCCTCCGCCTCGCGCCATTCAAAAGTCACCTTCGCCTCCACCGCCAGCTTGCGTATTTCACCCTCGACCTCCTTGCGATCCTTATCGCTGACGATGTCCAGTTTCATCTTCAAGCCCTCGATCCGACGCTTGTAGTCCTCGTGCTCCTCCTTGGCCTCGTTGCCGGCTCGCTCGATGTTTCTCTTGATGTCCTTGCGCTCCTGGCAGTCGTTGAGTGCGCGGGTAACATTGATCACCGCGACGCCTACCTGGTTGACCTTCGAGGTGGCCTGTTGCGCCACGGCGGACGGTGTTGCGGCGGTCATGAGCGAAACAACGACAAGCAGTATGAAGGTATTGCGTGCGGTGGTCATGGTCGTCGGTTCTCCGCGGAGTGGTGGGTTGGTCTGCTCAAACGTTCGCTGTCAAATCGGGTTTTTAACACGGATGGACGCCCACGGCAACATCTCGAAATGGTGGACTGTACCTCCGCGGTCAAAACGGGATGGCAATGCTGAAACTGACGGGCTGCGTTTCGTCTCCGGATTCCTTGGCGATCGGGATGGCGATGTCGATCGCGAACGGCGCCCGCCCGAGAAATGGCGTCTTGAGACGGATGCCGGCGCCAGCGGATATGCGGTATTCGTCGAAGCCGAAATCCTCCTCCACCGTGCCGGTATCGACGAAAATAACGGCACGAAGGACGTCCTCATAGACAGGGAAGTTGTACTCGACCCCGAAGAGGAACAGCCAGTCACCGCCGACGGCGACATCGTTGTCGGCGCCCGTGTCGGCGCGGATGCCGCGTGGGCCGATGCCACGGAACTCGAAGCCGCGAAACGTGCGATGTCCGCCGGCGAAAAATCGTTCGAAAACCGGAGATTTGTCGTCATCGAAAATAACACCACCGCGAATCCGGGCGCTGAAGGTCGTGCGCCGTCCGAAAAAGTCTTCCTCGAGCGTCCAGAATTTGTGGTAACGGATGTCGACCCTGGTAAAGTCGTAGTCGCCCCCGAGCGCGCCGGCACGGCTGGCTGCAAGCGTCAAGCGGCTGCCGACCGTGGGGAACACCCCGCTGTCGACGGTACTACGCGTCAGCGAAATGCCCAGCGAGGTGATCGTGCTGTCGCCGGCGACGGCGAACACATCGGTTGGGGCGTCCGCGTCGATGTCCGTGATGTCGATCCGTTCGATGCGCCCGCGGACCGACGCCGAATAGACCTCGCCGAACCGCTGGCCCATACCGACCACGCCGCCCGTGCGTTTCTCATCGTAATCAGTTCGCTCGCGTTCGAAAAAGAATCCGGTCGTGTCCAAAAACACGCTGCTATCGAACAGGTATGGCTCACGGAACCGGACGGAGTAGCGGCTGGCTATGTCGCCGGGCTGCAGGTCGATGCTCATCGATTGCCCGGCGCCGCGAAACGCCTTGCCGGAAAAGAACTCTCCTATCGTTTCGGGGAAGTCTAGGATGTCAAAGTTCCGTTGCTTCATGTTGAGAGTGCCGGCGACGCCGGAGTCCGAACTGATGCCCGCACCGAAGCCGAGGCTGCCCGTGTTGGCCTCCTCGACCTCGATCAGCACGGGCCGGTGCGTGTCGTCGATATCGCCGAGTATCGTGACGTTGGCCCGCTTGAACAGCGCCGAAGCCTGAAGTCGCCTCTGTGTCCGATCGATTGCGTTGCCATTGAGCACCCGGTTTGGCATCAAGGTCGTCTGCCTGAGCACCACCTTGTTCTGTGTTTGGTCGTTGCCCTTGACCGTGATCGGCCCGACCCAATAGGGCCGGCCCTCCTTGATGGCGATCAGTACCTCCACGCGATTGGGCCGCTGTTCATTAAACAGGGGACGCGCCGTTACCCTGGATTCGACGAACCCGAGCCGGTCGTATTCGGTCTTGAGCGCATCCCGGCTTTTTCCCAGCAGGCGTGTCGTGAACATGTCGCCTACGCGGAGCGATATCATCTCGAGGATCGCCGATTTGCTGAAGACCTTGTTGCCTTGGACCACGACGCTGTCGACGATGTATCGCTCGCCCTCCACGATGGTAAACGTGACGACGGCTTCGCGCCCGTCGGCCGACCGCTGGATTTCGGGAAACGCATCGGCGTCCAGGTAGCCGCGGTTCTGGTAAAACTTGCGGAGCGCCCCCCCGTCTTCACGCAGTCGCTGGCGACTCAACTCGCCCTTGCCCAGCAGGCCGAAGAAGGAATACTTTTTCGATCGAATCTTAGACAGTAGTTGTTTGTCCGTGTACGACTTGTTGCCCTCGAGCTTGAACGCGCGGATGCTGACGGTCGGACCCTCGACCACCTGAAACAACAGGATGCCCGATTCCCTGAGCAACTCGTCGTCGGTGCTCACCGACGTGTCGAAATGGCCCTTCTTTTCATAGGCCGCGACGATCTGCTTCTTGGCGCGCTCGATCAGGAATCCGGAGACCGGATCGCCGGCGCGCAGACGGACCAGCCGGAACAGTTCCTGGTCGGGCATTTTGCGATTGCCAACGGCCTTTACGTCCGCGATCAGCGGCAATTCCTCGACGACATACACGACAACGATCGATCCGTCCTCCTGCGGTTCGAGCTTGACATCGATCTTGCCAATCTTGTTGAGATGCTGCAGCCGCTTGAGATCCGACGACACGATTCTCGCGGCATATGGATCCCCCTTCTTGAGTCGGATCTGGTTGAGCACGAGTTGCTGCGAAACGGTCTTGAGCCCCTCGACGCGGATGTCGGCGACGGGCCTGTTTTCCGGATCAATGCCGGCAACGCCACGCGCAGTCGGCGGCGATGCGATTGCAGAAACAGCGATCACGCAGATCGCCAAAACGGTCCACAGTCGGCTCAAGTGAATTCTCCGGAGTAAAAAGACACGAACGGCCGGGCAGTGTAGTCTCAAATGCCGCGTAAGGGCAAGGTGGTATCCTATTGTGTAACACCCGCGGATGCTCGCCGGTTCGGGTGGAACGGAGGCCAAGTACTGTTGCCGTGCGCCGCCGGGGGCCCTAAACTTGCCCGACTCGACGGACAATGCGCAAGGGGCGATCCGGCCGATAGCCACACCATGTCCACCGCCACCGATCACAACCCGACTGACGGCGACACCGAGGCGCGGTCTCGCGATCATCTCAAGGCGCAGCAACTGCTGCAGATGTTGGCCGACATGATGTTGATCCGCCGGTTCGAGCAACGCACCGCGCAGAGTTATCAACAGGTCAAGATAGGCGGGTTCTGTCACCTGTACACCGGCCAGGAAGCCGTCGCCGTTGGGTCGATTGCAGCGTTGCGCGACGATGACCCGATCATCACGGCGTACCGTGATCACGGCCATGCCCTGGCACGTGGCATGAATCCTGGCATCGCCATGGCGGAGATGTTCGGGCGTGTCACCGGCTGCTCAAAGGGCAAGGGCGGTTCGATGCACATGTTCGATCGGGCACATCACATGTACGGCGGGCACGCGATAGTGGCTGGCCAGATCCCGATCGGCGTCGGCCTCGCTTTTGCCATCCGGTACAATTGCCAGGACAAGGTCTGTGTCTGCTACTTCGGTGACGGCGCGCTCAACCAGGGTGCCTTTCACGAAGCGATGAACTTGGCGGCGATTTGGCAGCTACCAATCATTTTCGCCTGCGAGAACAACCTGTACTCGATGGGCACACACATCGGGTGCGCCACGAGCATGGCGGACAACCTGTCGGTCAAGGCGGCGGCGTATGGTATCCGGTATGCCGAGTGCGACGGCATGGATCTTCTGGATGTCTTTGAATGCTTTGCCCGCGAGGTGGCGCAGACCCGCGCCGGCAAGGGGCCTGCATTTATCAACGCCGAGACTTACCGCTACAAGGGCCACTCGATGTCCGATCCGCAAAAGTACCGCGAAAAGGAAGAGGTAGGCCAGTACGAACAGAAGGACCCGATTCGCCGCATGAGTGAATACCTGACCAGCAAGGGCCTGGCAACACAGGATCAGATCGACGCCATGGATCGCACCGCTCGCACCGCTGCGCTTGAAGCGATCCGCTTTGCAGATGAGTCGCCTTCGACACCCACCAAGGAGTTGTATACGGACATGTATGCGAATCCGTATGGGCCCTATCGAGTCGAACAGGATCCGAATCCGCCGTCAATAGAAGAAGATATTTGTAAAAAACCTAAGGCTTGATGGCCACCATTGGATCGAGAAGCCACGTTCATGCATGGCTATTGCGGGTACTCGACGAATATTTTGTCCGCGGCGGCGCGGCCGATCGTCACGGGCTCGCGGTCATTGGAATGCATGGTGATGGAGTCGGCGTGATCGTCACGTCTGTCGATGATCAAATCAATGCCGGGCGTCAAGCCGTGGCGGTCGGCGAATTGCAGAAAGCCGGCGTCCTGGTCGACGATTCGCGCGATGCGCGCCGATCTGCCGACGGGGCAATCTATCAGGCTGACCAGCCGGGCATGGTCGACGCTGCCCTTGGCTGTCGGGATCGGGTCGCCGTGGGGATCAAACCGGGGCTGGCCCAGCAAGGCATCAATCTTTTCAATCACCGTGTCGGAAATGGCGTGCTCGAGCCGCTCGGCCTCGTCATGCACGGCCGACCAATCCAGGTTGAGCACCCGAACGAGAAACAGCTCGACCAACCGGTGGCGGCGCAGCACGTGCAGGGCGAGTTGCTCGCCACTTGTCGTCAGTTTTACCCCGCTGCGTGGCTCGTAATCCACCAGGCCGGAGGAGGCCAGCGTCTTGATCATCGAAGTGGTCGTGCCCGGGGCGACCCTGACGGCATTGGCCAGTTTGCCCATTGCCACCCGCCGGCCGAGTTGGCGCTGCTGGAGCATGTAGATGTGCTTGAGATAGTCCTCGACGGTGCTGCTGGCCATTGCGCTTCCTTCAGAAGATCACAGCGACCGGGGCTCTGTGTAAACAGTAAGCCATCCGCGCATCGTCTGGGGATGTAGTGAGCATCGGTAAGCATGGGTGCCTGGCTCTTTTGGAATTGCAAGTATCAATCGTTGCTGTTCGCCAAAGGCCAGGACGCGACTGCGCACGCCTAGGGCCTCGAACACCAGATCATGGCGCATGCCGGGGTCTTCGTTGCGAAAGATCACCGTGATAGATGCTCCGGCGGGAAACCGTAGCGTGGGATTGGCCTGATCGATGCTCGATGCGCCGACGACCTTGAACGTCATGCCCCTGGCAACAATGACAATCTCGGTTTCCGGTTGGGGGCCGTGATCAGGCGTGGCCGCGATCGCCGCCAGCATGCCCGCGATCGCCGCCAGCATGCCCACGATCGCCAGTACCCCGCCGATGCGACTGTAGCCGTTGTATCTGCTCATTCTTCCGGTTCTGCTTTTTTGCATCACGGCTGGCTTCTCATACTGCCACCAGCAATCCGGTGGCGTACATCAACACGAATCCCGCAAGCAACCCCGCGGTGTTGTGAAAATCCAGGAGCGCTTCGGCCGATTCACGCTGCCGGGCCATCTGCCGCAGGATCTGCCACGCCACCTGAAAGATGGCGCCGCTCCCGATGGCCAAGAACAGCAGTGCCCACACCGGCGAGTAGG
>CAUYYV010000026.1:0-18398 GCA_963577075.1 Phycisphaerae bacterium | reverse complement strand
AGTCCCGTGGTCGGTACGACTGTTTTGACGTACCGAAGTGACGCGACGGGGGCTGATGCGTGGTATTCTCTGGTGGTGCGGATGTCGAATGCGGCGTGAGGCGGTCCGATGCGGTTGACTGACAACGCGAGCAACGACCCTCAGCGACCTCAGTCACGTCAATCTTAAAGATTTCCCCAGGATGATCGAACTGGATTCATTAGAGATGCGGGTTGGACTTGGGCAGTTTCGTGAAATCTCCGACGAGCGACTACAGTTCATTAAGCAGTGCGGTGTCGATGATTTTCAACTGAACACGCCAGAGATGCCGGGACAGCAGCGCTGGGAATATGAAGACCTGGCCCAACTGGTCAACCGGGCTGAACAATATGAGTTACGGTTAATGGCACTAGAAAATGTTCCCAACACGTTTTGGGACAAGATCATGCTGGGACAACCCGGGCGTGAAGAGCAACTGCAGAACATGTGCCAAACGGTGCGGAACATGGGTCGGGCCGGCATCCCCATACTCGGCTATCATTTCATGCCCAATGGCGTCTGGCGGACCGATCGACAGAAGCCGGTGCGGGGAAATGCTTTGGCCACGGCCTTTCACTACGAAACCGCCAGCAAGTTAAGCAGCGACCAGATTCCGCAATACAGCCTGACCCCGCATCTGCCAGCGGACCTGGATCAACAAATGACCGACGACCAGATGTGGGACAACTATGACTGGTATCTCGAACGGATCCTACCCGTCTGTGAAGAAGCTGGAGTCCGACTGGCACTGCACCCAGATGATCCTCCGGTGCCATCGCTGGGAGGTGTCGCTCGTATTTTTCGCAACTTCGATAATTTCAATCGAGCCATGCAGACCTTTGATAGCCCATTTCACGGGCTGGATTTCTGTCATGGCTGCTGGTCAGAAATGCGCGGAGGCGAGGGGGTCCAGGAAGCGCTTGAATATTTCGCCAGCGCCGGAAAAATCTTTTATGTTCACTTGCGAGATGTCCAAGGTACGGTAGATGATTTCACCGAATGTTTTCTGGGGGATGGCAATTGCAACCCGGTCGATACGATCCGCACGCTCAAACAAGCCGGCTTCCGCGGTTTCATCATCCCAGATCACGTTCCACAGATGGTCGACGATACCGACTGGGGGCACCGGGGCCGAGCCTACACGGTCGGTTACATCGAAGCCTTGATTCGGTCCGTCGAGCCTTAACTCAACTTGATCCAGCCGTTTTTCAGGGCCAATGAGAAGATGGCCACAAGGGGTGGAACGACGATCACGAACAGGCCACAAACCCACAACAGGCTACTGTTGACACGCACTCATGACAGATTCCTCCGATTGTAGAAGCCGATCAACTGGAACAACGCCCAGTATTGAGACATGCCCACGGGGCACGCAAGAAATTGGAAGCTGGCATTGTTCGAGGTCACGTTGGACTTGCCTGCGACAACAGATCAGGTTGTGGAATACCCCGGGCCGTGGTCTTGGGACTCCCGGGTCGATGCCCGTTGTCCCGCGGAGATGGACGGGTGAGCATGAAGTCGTTGGACAGCCACTTTGGGTGCCGATCCAAGCCGATTTTAAGCCTTTTTTCCTGTCCCCATGAATCTTTCAGCCATTGTGGAGGCTATACCGACACCAGTCAATGTGATCGTCAGTCCCTTGGTCGGCATGACTGTTTTGACGTACCGAAGTGACGCGACGGGGCTGATGCGTGGTATTCTCTGGTGGTGCGGATGTCGAATGCAGGCGTGAGGCGGTCCGATGCGGTTGACTGACAAGGCGATCATCGTGACGGGCAGCACGACGGGGATCGGTGAGGCGATCGCCCGTCGGTGTGTTGCCGAGGGCGCCCGGGTTGTGGTGCACGGTCGCGACGAGCGGCGTGGCAGGGCGGTGACGGAGGAGTTGGGCGGCGCGGCCGTGCTGCACATCGATGACATCGCCGATCCCGCAGCGCCGGCGCGACTGGTCAAGGCGGCGGTCGACGCGTTCGGGAAACTCGACGGCATCGTCAACAACGCCGCGTATATCGTTCGCAGCAATATCGACAGCACTGATGCGACGCTGTTTGACAAGGTCATGGCGGTGAACGTCCGCGCGCCGCTGCTGCTGATCAAGGCGGGGCTCGATCAGCTCAAGCGCAGCGAGGGCGCGGTCGTGAACATCGGATCGATCAACGCGTATACCGGCGAGGCGCGGCAGTTGGACTACAGCATCTCGAAGGCCGGGCTGATGACGTTGTCGCGTAATCTTGCCAACGCGCTGGCGACCAGCCGGGTACGCGTGACGCACTTCAACGTTGGCTGGGTCATTACGCCCAACGAATACAGGCTGAAGATGTCGGAGGGTCTGCCCGAGGGTTGGCCGGACATGCCCGATCCGGAAAACCGCCCGGCGGGGAGAATGACGCGTCCCGACGAGATCGCCGCGCATGCCGTGTTCTGGCTCAGTGATGAGAGCAGGCCGGTCACCGGCAGCGTCATCGATCTTGAGCAATACCCGATCATCGGTCGCATTCCCGTCAAGGGAGGCGACGGTACTGGAGACCAGTAGAAGATGCCGAAACTGGCCGCATTCCCCAAGGCGTGGTTGGAGGAGTTGTGCGTCGACGGATCGATGTCGCTGCGCCAGTGGATCGAGACGTCCGCGACGATCGACGCCGACGGGCTCGAACTGTACAGCGGCATGCTTGATCTGCAGGATGCGTCCCGCTGGCCGGACTATCGCGGGATGGTAGAGGATCAGGGCCGAACAATCCCGATGCTGTGTTGCTCGCCCGATTTTACGCATCACGACAAGGCATTTCGTCAACAGCAGATCGACCTGGAGAAATCGTGGATCGACATGGCTGCATCGCTGGGTGCGCGATATTGCCGGGTGTTGTCCGGCCAACGCCGTCCCGAGGTCAGCCGTGAAGATGGCATCAACTATTGCGTCGAGTGCATCGAAGCGTGCCTGCCTCACGCCGCGGGGGCAGGCGTCACGCTCAACATCGAGAATCATTACAAGGACGGTATCGGTTGGCGGTACCCGGAGTTCGCCCAGCACATGGACGTGTTCTGCGACCTGATTGACAGGATCGTCTCGCCGCACTTTGGTGTCAACTACGATCCGAGCAACACAATACTGGCCGGTGAAGACCCGCTCGAACTGCTTGGCCGCATTAAGCACCGCGTGGTCACGATGCATGCCAGCGATCGTTACCTGGCCGAAGGGACGCTCGAAGACCTGCGCCGCGAGGAGTTGGACAGCGTCGGTTATGCCCAGCGGCTGCATCACGGCGAGATCGGCCGGGGTGCCAACGATTACGATGCGATCTTCCGCGAGCTTGCGGGCGTCGGTTTCGACGGCTGGATCAGCCTCGAGGACGGGGTCGACGGCATCGACCAGATGCACCGCAGCGCAGCGTACCTGCGTGGCAAGATGGCCCAATACTGGGCGTCATAGGTAAATCCATGGGCGTTCTGCTTGCGTGCGGGGTGCGCCCCGCCACGAACCGAAAAGCGGGACATTATTATCCCAGTATCTTCAGCAGGTCGCCGCTGTGGGTTTCGAGGGCGTGTTGGAGGGCGGCGTCGAGTTCGGTGGGTTCATAGGATTGGCTGGCGCCGTCGGTCGCTTCGAGGGCCTTGATTGTATCCTCGATGCCGGCGCGGACGGTCCACTTCGGGTCGTAATCGGCGTCACGCTTGAGCTTCGAGATGTCGTAGATGCGGTGCTGGGCGAAGGGCCGGCGCGTCGGCGCCGCCTGCAGGTAGACGCTTGTCGGCAACGACAGGAACCTGGGTTCACACCCGATGATCTGGCCGGCGATCTCGTAGTATCGCCGCGAGGTGACAACGTCGTTGCCCATCATGTTGTATGCCTGGCCGAGCGTTTGCTGCTTGCCGAACGCGGCGAGCGTGGCGTTGGCGATATCGTGGTGCGTTGCGGGTTGGATCAGCAGTGCACCGTCGTCGAGCACGACGATGGGCACGCCCTTGCGGATCGCGTCGAGCAGGGTGGCGTCACGGTTCTTGAGGCTGCCAGTGCCCAGCGGCCGGCCCGCACCCAGGATGTGCGGCGCACGAAGTATTGTGGATGGAAACTGTTGTTGCTGCCAGGCGTGGACAAACACATCTTCGGCTGCGGCCTTATTCTGGCCGTAACTGTTGTACGCCTGACGCGGATAATCTTCCGTGCGGATCACCACGTCGTCGTCACCACCGTACACGAAGTCGGTGCTCAGAAAGAACAGTTGCTGTATTCTTCCGGCGAACGCCTCCACGTCGCTTTGGGCGTCCTCGGCGTTGTAGCAGAGGCAATCGAAGACGGCGTCAAAGGAATGGTCGGCGACCAGCGTCTTGAACGCCGCGTGGTCCTTGCGATCACCGATTATCGTTTCGACGCCGTCGGGCATGTTGCGCTGCCCGCGCGACAGGACAGTGATCTTGTGGCCCGCAGCTGCAAATGATCTGGTCAGGACCGTGCCCACAAAACCGCTGCCTCCGATGACTAGAATACGCATGATCAACTTGCTCCAACCGAAAATAGAACGCAATATGGTGGATCATACCATGGTATTTGTCAATCAGTTGGCGTGGGTCAGGCCAGTTGCGGCTCGGCCCAGACGACGTGATCGGCCACGTCCTGTTGCTTACCGAAATGGACTTCGAGTCCAAGCGTCTGGATGCGGGCGATCTTGGCGCCTACTCATCGGTTGATCATGGCTGCGGGCGTCGGCAATCACGAACCAGGATCTTGTCGTCGCCAGGTAGCATCGCCGTCGATGCCAGGAAACTGTGTCTGCGGTAGTGGCCCTGCGGTTCATGCAGTATCCACCCGTAAAGCAAGACGTGGTCTGCGGCTTCCGTAGAGCGGCGTGACACCATGAGGATTTACGCCCTCGTTTTACTTGCTAAGATTCATTTAGCCCAATGGTTACGGGAACTCATTTGCGAGGGATCTTGGCATGGAAAAGGTGCGACTTGGTGTTATTGGCTGCGGAGGCATGGCGCAGAACCACATGCGCCGCTATTACCGCGAACTGGACCGGCTGCAATTTGCCGCCGCCAGCGACGTCGTGGCCGAGAATCTCAAGGGTGTCGTGGATGAATACGGCGTCGAGGGGTTCAACGACGCCGAGGCCATGCTCGACTCCGGGATGATCGACGCCGTATTCATCGCCACGCCGCACTATTTTCACCCCAGGTATTCGATCGCCGCGATGCAGCGTGGGCTGCACGTTCTGACGGAAAAGCCCGTGGCGGTGACTGCCAAGGCTGCCGCCGAGGTCAACGCCGTCCACGCCCAGAACCCACAGCTCGTTTACGCCGTGATGTTTCAGATGCGCGCGATGGACAGGTGGCAGAAGGTGTATGACCTGATACACGGCGGCGAACTCGGCAAATTAAAGCGCATGCAGTGGACGGCGACGAAATGGTTTCGATCGCAGCATTACTACGATTTGGGCGCGTGGCGGGCCACCTGGGCCGGCGAGGGTGGCGGTGTGTTGATGAACCAGTGCCCGCACAATCTCGACATGCTCTGCCGACTGCTAGGCGTGCCCACGCGTGTCACTGCGCAGGTCGGGTTGGGCAAATATCACGACATCGAGGTCGAGGACGACGTGACGGCGATGCTGGAATTCGACAATGGCGCGACCGGGGTGTTCGTGACGTCCAGCGGCGAAGCGCCGGGCATCGATCGGCTTGAAATCATCGGTGACCGTGGACGCCTGACCGTCGACGGTGGTGGTGGGCAACCGATCTTGTTCGATCAAACCGCCAGTTCGGTCAACGAGTATTGTCGGACCACCGAAAACCGCATGGGCGAACCGCAGATCACGCAACGAGAGATTGAGGTCGTCGATGAGCCCGTGCACAAAAATATTGCTGAAAACTTTCTTGATGCGATCATCGACGGCGCACCGCTGCTGTCGCCGGGGGACGAGGGGGTGCACTCCGTCGAGTTGGCCAACGCCATGCTCATGTCGGGACTCGAGGGCAAGCCGATCGACATCCCCATGGACCGCGACGGGTTCGAGGCGATGCTCGAGCAACTTGTCGAGTCGAGCAAGGTGCGAGCCTGACGGTTGCCGCCCGGCCGTCATCACAAAACCGCCGCCGGTCACAATGGTGCCGACGGCGGTTGGTGTTCTTCCTGGCGGCGCTTGCCTGCGGGCGTCAACGGTGGTCTTGTTACTGCAACAGCGCCAGCACGTTCTGCGCGGTGCTGTTGGCCAGCGTGAGCGTGGAGGTGCCGGCGCTGACCAGTATCTGGGCACGGGTCAGGGCGGCGGTCTCGGCGGCAAAATCCGTGTCGCGGATCTGGCTTTCCGCCGACATGAGATTCTCCAACGCAATCTGCTGGCTGCGGATCGATGTCTGCAGTGTGTTACGCTCGAACGCGCCCAGTCGGCCTCGCAGGATCGAGACTTGATTCGTCGCGAAGGTGATGATTTGCTCGGCCTGGGCCGCCCTGCCTGCGATCATACTGTTGTCGCCGCCGCTGACGATCGAGTTGAGAAACCCGATTGTTTCGCTGCCCAGCCGGCTGGCCGCGACCGACTGGATGCCGAAGCCGACTTGCTGGCTGGTATTGATCGACGGGCCGATCTGATAGACCGCGCCGCCGCCAGTGACGGTGAAGTTGTGCGTCGCCAAGGTAGTGCCCGCCGCCGCCGTCAGCAATAACTGTACATTGAGCATCGACGAACGCATGCTCAGTTTCAGCCCGTCGCCCAGGGCGAGGTTGCCGTTGACCAGTGCCACCACGTCCTCGCCGCTGTCACGGTTGGTGGCATTGCCGTTCTGCTGATCGAAAGTCTGGAAGAAGTCGCCGTTGGCGATCTTTCGGACACTGACGAACGCGTCGGTGCCGAAGGCGTCGCTGGTCAGCACCATGCCGGACGTTTGATTGGTCGCGTTGACCAGCGATGCGGAGACACCAGTGGCGTCCGTGGTCGAGTTGACGGCAAAAACCACCGCGGACAACTTGGTGCCGCTGACAAAGTTTAAGACCTCGACGCCCTTGGTGCCCTGGACCTCGAAGGTGACGCTGGAAAGAAGCGCGCCGGGCGCGCCTGCCGTGTTGCCCGAGATAAAAAGCTGCGCAATTTCAGCGCTGTTGAGCACTTCCACGGTCACCGGGATGGTCGTGTTGGTGCCAAAGTTGGCGCCGAAGATCTTCACGTCGCGAATGTCGGTCGAGTTTACGCCGCTGATGAGGTAATCAAGTGATCCGTTGAGTAGTTTGAGGCCGGCGAAACTGGTGGTGTTCGAGATACGCGTGATCGACTCGATGGCTGAATCGATCTGCAGTTGATTGGCCGCGATCTCATCATCGGAAAAGGCGCCGGTGTTGGCCGCCTCGATTGTCAGGCCCCGGATTGAAGTCAGCAGTGTGGAAATTTCCTGGAGAGCGGCCTCGGTGGTGGCGATGACGTTCTGGGCGCGCTCGGCGTTGTCGATCGCCTGGGTCACACCGGCGATCTCACCGCGCAGCCGCTCGGAGACGATCAGGCCGGCCGGGTTGTCTGCCCCGCGGTTGATCGCCAGCCCGGTGCTCAGGCGCTGGAGACTGGTCGCGAGATCATTGTGGGATTGACGCAGGTTATTCTGCGCGATGATCGAAGCAACATTCGTGTTTATTCTTGACATGACAATCCTCCTTGATTGTCGTGCTGTGGTTCCAACTCGCCGGAGCGGTCGTCTTCTGCCGCTGATTATCCGGTCGAGTCTGTCTTCTGTCGGCTTCTCGAGACGTTCATACGCCGAAGCGAGCTAGCCGCATCAAACATCGGTTCGTTTATGTAGACTGCGAACGGGGTGGCTTGTGCCGCCGCATCGTCCGCAGATTTTCGTCAGCGGCCTCCAGATCATCCATCTGGACGCTGATCGATTGCGTATTTTCATTGCGGATCGCCTCGAACACCTCCTTGCGGTGAACCTGTACGTTCCGGGGTGCGTTGATGCCAAGTCGGACCTTGTCGCCACGCACGTCGACGACGGTGACCTCGATCTGAGCACCTATCATGATCGTTTCATCGAGCTGTCGGGAAAGCACCAGCATAAGAATCGACTCCGGCATCCGCGGATAAATTCATCCGCGCCACATCCTCTTGACTTGCCCGTTCGCACCAGTGGCGAACCACGCTATCGACGCTGCCCTACACGGCAACGGCCTCCACGGGACTTTGTAGTTCGGTCAACGGCACCCGGGTGGTGAATCGTCGGTCCGACAGCACCAGTTGCTCGCCGATCTTGTCCTTGACGTTGATGACCAGCGGACCCTGCAGGTTGCCTGTCAGCACATGACCACGCTTGTTGACGATGACGAACACCTGTGCCTGCTCAAGATTGGAGATACCCAATTCCTGGCTTTGTTCAGTCTTCAGGGGCACCCTGTAGTTGGTGACGAACAGGCTCGGGTCGGTGACCACGAATGTCAGGTCCGCCCTGTCCACCGCTTGCAGCCAGTAGAAATGGCTATCTTCGGTGGGTTGGAGCAGCACATAGCTGTTGTGGCTGGGAAACCCGAGGATCCCGTTGGGAAAGTTGATCACGCGGCTCTGCTCGACTTCGATTTGTCCGAATCGTGACGTGTCGATCAGCATGTCACTGGTCCTTCAACGGCCGTCCATCCTGGAAGCGTCTCGCCCGTTTCGCATCGTGGCGTGATCGGGCGTTACGGCGTCCTGCCGTAATTTTTTCCAGCGGCCAGAGGAGCCGGCAGGCCGTGTGCCGACTCGACCGCGCAAACGTTGCGCACCTAGCGCAAGAAATCCAAGAGACTCAGTTGCAGGTTCGACGCCCCTACGCTGAGGCTCGCCTGCAATTGCTGTTGTAACTGCAACAGACGGGTGATGGCTTCGGTCAGGTCCGTGTCGCGTATCTCACTAAGGAATGTTCTTTCCGAGGTCATCAGGTCCTGCGTTCTCTGTTGCTGTTGCTCAGTTCTTTGGGCCCGTGTGCCGACGTCGGCTCTGGTGCGAGCCAAGTTTTCCAAGTCCGTATCCAACGCATCACCAGCAAGAGTGATGCCAAGCGAGTCGTCGTTGAGCAATGAATCGCGCAAATTGATCAGATGGGTGAGGACACTATCGGAGCGGACCTTGTTGACGTCGTCGCCGATGATCACGTTTTCGGTGCCGGCATTGGTATAGATCCCTAGATGCGTGGCCGACAGGCTGTTGCCCAGCTGCAGGACGCGGAAATCGCCTGCACCGACCGTGTTGTCCTCGAACTGAAAACCATTGCCGTCGGGCACCAATCCCACGTTGAAGGCCGTGCCCCCCGTGCCGGGATCACCGGCGGTCAATCCCGCGGTGACGGCGGCGGCGTGGATGGCGTCGATCACGTCCTGCACGGTCGTCAGTCCGTCCAGGTTCACGTCGAACGTGCTGGCGTCGTGCAGTTGAATCCGAAAATCGTTTTCACCCGGGACGCTTTCGACGCCCAACTCGAACCGCATGTTTGCCAGCCGTGTCTGGCCCTCGAATGTTCTCAGGCCCAGGTCCCCGGCGGTCGTGCCCCCGTTCTCGCCTATTGACAGTTCCAGGCCGCTGACCTCGCTGACAAGATTCAGATGCGCCTGGTTCTGGTTGATCTCCATGCGCACGCCGAGACCGAATTGGTCGATCTCGTTAATCATGTCCTCGATCGTGACGGCGGAGGAAAAGTCGGCGATTTTGGTGGTCGTCCCCTGCGTGATCTTCATGCCGCTGACAAAATCGATCGAGGCGCCCAAGGCGGACAACTCCGTTCGCGAGGTCAGTTTCGCGTCGAGCGCAGCGCCGTGAACGGCGCTGCCGTTGGCCGACATGATCGCAATGCCCAGGTCCGCTGCCGTCTGCCCGGATCCGGAACCCTCGATCGTGAGGATTTGCCCGGTGTCCGCGGTGAGCAGGAACCCCGAGTCAGTGGTCTCGAGTATGCCCGACCCGCCGCCGGTGATGCCGTCGATCGCGCTTTGGATGCGTATCACCACGTCGCCGAGCGTGTCAGCCGTTTGCAAGTCCACCAACACCTCGGTGTCATCCACCGAGACGCGTACGTTGCCGAGGCGAATGGCCACGCCCTGCGCGCCTGTGGTGTCGGTGATGCGTGTGCGCGTCGTGACGTTGGGGTCCAGGTCTACCTTGCTCTGCACCCGGCTCGACAGTGCCGCAAACGCGTCCTGCCCGTTGACGTTGATCGGCAGGGGCAGTTGGCTGCCCACGTCGCCCGCCAGATTCGTGCGTGCACCAATGTAGCGTATGCCCCCCCCAAATTCCTCGAAGACGGGTTGATTCAACTTGGCACTTTGGTTGCCGCCGAATAGCGAGATACCCTGGAACTGGCGGTTGGACAGATCGATCATGGCGTGGATCATCGCGTCGATGACCGTGGACTGGTTGGCGCGCGTGTCAGTGTTTGAGCCGATGCCCACCTGGCTGGACGCGATACCCTTGACCTCGAGGAGGATGTTGGTCGCGTCGCCTAGCGCCTGGTCGGTCGTGTTGAGCACGCCCAGGGCATGCTGGAGGTTGCGCTGGTGCTGCAAGCGTTGTTCGACCGAGCTTTCCAGCATCAGGATCGTCGAGGTGAACGCCGGTGAATCGGACGGCTTTTCGATCTTCCGCCCGGTGCTGACCTGCTGCTGAATCTCGGCCAGCGCCCGTTGGGTCTGACGCAGCGACGCCAACAACTGATTGCCGATCTGCATCGTCGTCGTGCGTACTTCTGCTGTGCCGATCATGCTCATGGTGATCCTCTGGCGCGAGGTCAGACCAGTGCCATCAGTGTTTCCAATAGTTCATCTACGACTTGAAGAAACCGGGCGCTGCCCTGGTAGGCGCGTTGGAAGGCCAGCAGGTTGATCGTTTCCTCGTCGGCGTTCACGCCGCTGATGGACTGCTGTTGTGCTTCGAGGCTGTCGCCGACCAGCGTGTCGGCCTCCAGTTGCTGCTCGGCCTGGCCGATGCGCATGGCAAACTCCGCGACGTGTCGGCTCCAGGCTTCCACGACCGTCAACCCGGAGAGGCTGGCAAGCGGCCGGTCGCGAAGTTGTGCCAGCGCCAGCGTGTTGCGGTTATCGCCGGGCAAGTGTTCAAGGGCGGCGGCGATCATCCCGGGTGTCTGGTTCACCACGGGATTGACCGCAATATCCTCTGCATTCGTGCCGGAGAAAAATGTGTTGATACCCAGCGCGGCGAGCACGCTGCTCGAGTCCTCGCTGAAACTGATCTCCAAATCACTTCCGTCGGCGGCGATGGTGAGTCGGCCATCTAGCGTGATGCTCGCCGCCACGTTATTCACCGCGTCGAGGTCGGCCATCAGTGAGGACAGCGTCGCGTCGTTGGCCGGGTCAATCCCGTCAAGGTCGATGTTGATCGTGGTCGAGATTCGCTGGCCGGTGGACGCTTGTGTCACGTGTAACTGAAAGCTGCCGTGCTGCGGCGTGAACTTGAGACCCGACGCCGCTTCGTTGAGTGCGAACGCCTGCTCGCGTACTCGGCTGGTGCCCGTCACCGAATTGAAACCAACGAGCGCCTGGCCCTGGCTGTGGACCTTGTTGATCTCGAAGATGAACGTGTTGATGTAATGGTCCAGTTCCTCGACTGCAAAATCGGTGTCCAACTTCCGCGCCTCAACCAGAGCGCCGAGGCGACCCGACGCCGGTTGCAGCACGCTGCCATCGGTTGCGAGCACGAGATCGACTTGGGTCTTGTCGTCGATCGCCAACCGGCGGATCTCGATGCCGCGGCTTTGGTTGTTGAGAATGACGGGCAATGATCCGACGAACACGTCGACTGATCCGGACGGCTGCTCGTGGATCGAGATGTCGACAAACTGCGATAGTTCGGTGAGCAGGGCGTCGCGGGTGTCACGCAGCGCGGGGTTGCCGCCGCTCTTGGCGATCTGGCCGTTGATTTCTGCGATCTGGGTGAGCAGATTATTCGCCCTGGCCGCGGCCGAGTCGATCGACCCGTCCACCTGCAATTGAATTTTAGTCAACTCGATCCGCAGATCGCGCACGAAGTTGGCGAGGTTTGATCCCTGCCGCAATGCGAGCGTCCGCAGCGAATTGTCCTGTGGGTTGTTCGCCAACTCGCTGAACGAGTTGAAAAAGGCATTGAGGTGCGAGGACAGGTCGGCGTCGGTGAACTCGTTTTGCAACGCCTCGATCTGCGCCAGGATGTCCCTGCGCGCCAACGAGTATGATTCGTCGGCGACGTTGGTGCGGATTCTTGCTTCGAGCGCTTCGTCGACGTGCCGGGTGATGGTGCTCACGTGGACGCCGCGGCCGATGAAGATACCGTTTTGTATCTCCGTGGCGCGGGTTGGGTTGAGGTTGATGCTCTGGCGGTGATAGCCCCGGGTGGCGACGTTGGCCAGGTTGTTCCCGGCCACCTCGATCGCACGCTGGTGTGCCTGAAGCGCCGAGTTTCCGATCTGTAATGCGCCGCTGAGCGTCATCCGTGTATTCCTGTCGTCACGCGGTGGTATTGAAGGTGCTGACTGCGATCGCCTCGGGCGGCGGGGCGCCCTGGCGATCGTAGACCGATACGCCGGTGTACAACGCTCCGATCGTGTGCGCCAATCCTCGCATGTGTGTTGCCAGTGACTGCGTGGCGCGCTTGGTGACGTTCGTTTCACGCTGGACGTGGCGCATCTGCTCAAGAAGCCGCTGGCGCAGCACGAGCAGCACGCCACGCGTTGGTTCGGGCAGGCGGTCGGCTAACTCGGCCATGCGCAGCGGCGCCGGCGCGGCCGGATCAGCCATCAGTGTCAGGTCCGCCACCAGGGTCAGCCGAGCCTTCTCCTGCTCGCTGATCTGCTGCACCGAGACGTTGGCCATCTCGCACAATTCGGTGATCTTCTGATAGTCGGCGCTGGCCAACGCCGCACGCTTGCGCTGAAGCAGACCCAGGAGTTTCACATGCGCGGCGACGAGTTGCTGCAACACCGCGATCAGCTCATCTATTTTTGTATCCGCTGCACTATCCAACGGTATCTGTTCCTTTGAACCACCCGGCGCTCTCAAGCACTTCCGGTGATTGGTTGCGCACCCACTGGCGAAGTTGTTGTGTCATTGACTTGCTGAATGAGAAATCGGTGCTGGCCGCGATCTCGTCGGCAAAGTGCACGTTCAGGTGTTGGCGAAAGACGCTTTCAGTCAAGCCTCCGTCAAAGAGGTCGGACTTGAACGGGTCGTTGCCCGCCTGCTCGAGCATGGGATATACCAGCGTGGTGGCCACGAATCGGTCGGCGATCTTATCGAGGGCCCGCTCGGCCTGGCGGTAGATGGCCTCGAAGCCGGTGGTCTGCAACGAACCAGGGGTGCCGGTCACGGCTGCGTGTGCCACCGGATGGGCGAGATGATTGGCGACGACTTCCATGTCTGTTGCCTTGCCGTGCGATTACTCGAAGACCAGGTCCGCATGCAGCTTGCCGGTGCGGTGGATTTCCTTGATGATTGCGATGCGGTCGTCGATGCTGACTTTGAGTTGATTGAATGCGGTGATGAGGCTGGCCAGCTTGGCTCCGCCGCGACGGTTGGTGTCAATGCCGACGGTGTTCTGTTTCTCGGCGAGGGGCGCCTGCGATTCGGGGCTGTCCATCGTGATCGTCAACCCGCCGTGCATGATCGCCACCGGAGATATTTCGACGTCGCCGGTCATCACTATCGTGCCCGTTTTTTCGTTGATGCGCACGCGCGATCCGGTCTCGATAAACCCGACGCTCAGGTTCGTGCGCAGAATCTCGGCGATATAGGGCGTGGCGTTGGCTCGCTCGGATTCGGGAATGTGCACGACCACGTTCTTTTGATCCACCGCCATGGCCACCTGCGGACCGTTGGGATTAAGCTCGGCGTTGATCGTCGAAGCGATCAACGCCGCAGTCTGAAACGTGGCGTTGGCGTTCTTGAGCACGAGCGTTATCTGTCCGCGGTCATCCATGAACTGTGATCGGATGTCGGCGACAAGTGTGGCGCCGCCATGAATCACGCCCGTCGTTGGTATGTCATCGTCCTCGATCGTGACCGGTCCCGAGGCATAGGCGTACACCGGTGAATTCGGGAGCGGGCCGGTCATGGGCATGAGCATCAGCCGTCCGCCTTGTATGCTCTTGGCTGACCCGAGTGTGCTGACATGTACGTCGATCCGATCACCCTCACGCACTCCGGCGGCGGGTGTCATCGCGTCGATCATCACGATGGCTACGTTCTTGGCGTCTTTCAAATCCGAGGCGATGGTTCGTTCGTCAATGAAATGCCGGATCACCCGCGCCAGTGGTTTCATCGCCGGCAGGAACTTGCCGCCGTCACCCGTGCGGTTGAGTCCGACGACCAGGCCCATGCCCATGAGTTTGCTCTGCTCGGCACCCTTGACACGCACCAAGTCACCGACGTGTATGGCCCACGCGGCCGAGGACCCAATCAGCGATACGGTCAATATCGCCGACACGGTCCATATTCCTGTTCTTCGCTGCAAATACATCGGCCTGACTCCGGTGGTCATGGCGCCCATGACCACGCTGTTCAATACTGATTAGAAATTAAAGATCACCTCGAACAGCTTGGTCAACAGACCCTTCTTGGAACTCTTGCGTAGTTCGCCGGTGTGTTTCTTGACCAGGTTCATGTCGTAGATTAGATCGGAGCGAATCGTGTTGTCCACGGTGATGTCTTCCTTGCGGCCAGTGCCGGTAAGCACCATCGTGAACGAATCATCATCGGTCTGGATCTTCTTGCGCGCCTCGAGGACTACCGTCCCGTTGGGCTTGATATCGATAATCCTCGCGGTGATGCGTGCCGTGAAGGTGTTACGCTGGCTGCTGGAGGCCTTGGCGTCGTACTCATTGTCGAAATCGAGTTCGAGCTTGGGGCTATCACCGTCGTTGAAATTCGACTGTCGCACCTGGAAATTGAGAAAGTTCTGCATGCGCAGCCTTGGAATTGCCTTGATCCTGCCTTTTTGCGTGAACTCTTTCTCGGTCATAAGCTTTGTTTCGACATCGCTGGAGACCGACTCGCGCACGATGATGGTCACAAGATCGTGTACGGCGTATTGACGAGTCTCGGGCTGGGTAACAGCGACGAAACTGGATTCGGCGATGGCTCGTGACAACGATCCGGTTTCGGGCGGCGGCGGCGAGGCCAGCGCGGCAGCCGACCGATCATGGCGCCTGAGAAACAGTGATGAACTTTGTGCCGCCGCCGAGGCGGTGAACACGCCGGCCGTCAACACCATCGTCGCCAGGCAAACGATCTTTCGACTTCGAGTTGTCTGCATGGATTAACCCTGTGTGTTGGTGGCGGCCCTGGACCAACTGGTCGCAGTGGCGGGTTCTGCCTTGTCGCTGGTCGCGGGCGGTGTCGTCAGGACGGCTGCCTGCCGCAACCCCGTGACACGCACGACGAAAATCGCCTCGGCGCGATGGCGGCGTGAGCGCCCCGACACCTGCAGCGCTCGTTCATTGATGACACGGATAATGTCACCGACGCTGCCGTTTTCGTCAGCTCGTGCCGGCGTCTTCAGTTCGATTCCGCCCTGTACGCAGCGGACGGTGATGATGTCATTTTTGTGTATGGCGTACGGGTTGCGAAACTGATTCGCTGTGACGTGTGCCCCGGGTTTAAGGTGGGTCGTGGCAATTCGACCGAGCGCAGCCGAGAGCGACCTGACGGGATCGCCACGGTCGCGGTCGATCACGACCTCACGGATCTCGACGTTGTCGCGGGTCACGACGTCCCCGGGCCGGATTCCGCGTGTCACGACCACCGCGAGCATGCGCCGCGTCACGATCGGTCGGACGTAGCGGGTCTCTGCCACCCGCTCGTCGTCCATCCGATGCGCCGCCACGACGATCTTGCCCAGCGTCGGCTTGCTGACCAGTCGAAAGTGAAACTCGTTGTCTTCGTCATTTTGGCTCAGGAATTTAATGTCGCTCGGCGACAGGTTGATGTCGAGCTCGCCACGGTTGGCGTCGGTCAATTGGCCGATGAAGCGCACCAGCCTGTCGTAAAGGCTCGCGTCGGATCGCAGGTCCACATCTCGCTCGGAGTTGGGCACGAGCGGCGCGGGCCGAGGCGCGATGGCCGGCGGCGTGGCCGCTCTGATCTGCGTGACCTGGCAGCGCGTGTGGCCGCGAAGTGACAGCGAGGCGAGGTTGACTTCTTGTTCGCCCAGCACCCGGCGAAGGTGCTCCATCGTGACAACGGTGCCTTGTTGCGACCTGTCCAGTCGCGCCACGGCAAGTCCGGCGAGCTGCAGCGCCCGCGTACCTTTCAGTTCGGCGACCTGTCCGAGCAGCACGTTCGGGCCCGACGCTTCGGCTGCTTCCAGCAGGTGAATGCTGTCGGTCGCCGATACCGACGGCGCAAGCGCCGCCAAGGCGATCAGCCCGACAAGGGAATGTACGGCCGTTCGTGTCATTGACGCTTACCGGTCAAATTAGAATCGCCTGAGATTGCCGATCACCTGTAGCGCTTCGTCCGCGGCCTGAACCGTCTGGCTGTTGAACTCGAAGTAACGCTGTGTCTTGATCAACTTCACCAACTCGCTGACCGGATCGACATTGGACGCCTCGAGGAATCCCTGGCGTATCACGCCGAACGCGTTTTCCGCGGGATTGCCGATGATCGGCGGTCCGGAGGCGTCGGTCTGATCGTAGAGCGTTCCGCCCAGCGGCCGAAGTCCTGTCGGATTGGTGAAGTTGGCCAACTCGAGTCGGCCAACTTCCTGTTGTTCCGGGTCGTTGTCGATCGTGACGTTGACCGTGCCGTCTGGCAAGATCGTGATACTGGTCGTGCCCTCGGGGATGTTGATCGGCGGTTCGAGCCGGGGACCGAAGGAGTTGCCCAAGACCATGTCGCCCTCGCTGTTACGCGCGAAGTTGCCGGCACGCGTAAAGACGGTCCGATCATCGACAGTGACCTGAAACATGCCCTGGCCGTCGATGAGCATGCTCATCGACCCGGTGTCGGGGATGGCAGAACCCTGGGACACGTTCAGTTGCGTGTTGCTCAGTCGCGTGCCAAGCCCAAGGAACAGCCCTGCGGGCCGCTTGTCGCCGCTGGCGTTTTCGGCGCCCGGTTGCTCCTTTTCCTGATAGAGCAGGTCCTCGAAATTGGCGCTTAGTGACTTGAATCCGGTGGTGTTGGTGTTGGCGATGTTGTGAGCGATCACGTCGATCGCCTGCTCCATCGCCGTCAGCCCGGTCGCACCGGAATGTAATGCAAGGACGGCCATAGTGTTAGACTCCTACGCGACGACCCGACCGAGCACATTGACCGCTCGGTCGATCATCGAATCGTGATAGCGGATCAGGTTGCCGTTGCTGGTGACTGCTTTGGTGGCCGAGATCATTTTCATCAACTCTCTGATCGGATCGCTGCCGCTGCTCTCAAGGTGGCCGGTGATGACGCTGGGGTTCTTGACCACCCGCCGCAAACCGTTGGGTCCGTCGATTCGCAGCAGGTTCCGCCCATGCTTGCGCAACGCGTCGGTTTGGGCGACCTCGGCGACCTGGATGCGGCCGACGGCTTCGCCGTTTTGGATCAATCGGCCGGCGGTGTCTAATTTGGCCGGACCGGCGCCGCCCTGGATCGGCTGGTCATCGGCGTCGAGTACCGGATGGCCGCCGATCGCCGTGACGAGCAGCCCTGTGCTGTTGGTCGCGAACCGCCCGTCGCGGGTCAGGTACACTTGGCGCTGCTGGGTGTCGGGGTCCATCACGGCGACGGCAAAGAACTGATTGGGATTTTCCAGTGCGATGTCGAGTGCCCCGTCCGTTTTCGTGAACTGTCCGAGGGCGAAGTTGATGTACTGTCGGCCGGCGAACACGCCGCCGCCGAGCCGATCGAGCAGCCCATTGCCCAACTCGAATCCGAAGCCGTCTTCTATCGATTCCGGTGGTCGTGGCTGGATGGTCGGTACGTCGGGCTTGTAGCCGGTCGTCTGGGAGTTGGCCAGATTGTTGGCAAAGACGTCTTGACGGTACAGATTGGTCAAGGCACCCGAAGCGGAAATATACAGGCCGTAGTTCATTGGTTCACCTCCGTGTGAACCGCCCCCCGCTGTCTCGGCGTCGTATGGGCGGCGGCGCCTGTTGCGTCCGTGCAGGGCTGATGAACTGTCGGCTGTAAGTTTCCCCAATCGATGAGGGGAATTGCTTCGCGTGGGTTGGTTTGGCGTAATAAGTGGTGGGCCGTTTCATATTGATGCGCCGCTTCGGCGAGGCGTGCCAACCGCGTCAGCGTTCGGCCCAGCGTTGAATCCCCCGATTGTCTGTAAATGGCAAGCCAACTGTCGTTACGCGGCATCTGCGATCACCTCTGTTCGGCCGTGTCGCATGTGGCGATACGGCCGCAGTCCTATTGGGCAAGGGCAATGCCAACACCGCGACGGATTGCCTCGGCGGTTGCGGCGAGG
>CAUYYV010000025.1:0-18610 GCA_963577075.1 Phycisphaerae bacterium | reverse complement strand
AAACGAACTGGTCGTATTTATCCGGTCATTAATCCCGGAGTTTGACGGAGACTTGAGCGACGATGCGTCGCTGATCCAGTCGGGCATACTCGATTCCATGGCCCTGTTTCAACTGGCTGAATGGATTGACCAGCATGTCGGCGTTCGGGGTAAAGTAAACTTGGATCTGGAAGACCTTCGCGAACAGTGGGATACCATTGCAAACATTTTGAAGTTCATTGCAAGGTACAGCTCGTCGGGCGGCGCCTGAGCATGGAAAGCGGATGTGATGCCGCGTATACTCGTTGCTCCGCACTTTGCTCTACGCCTGATGTGTCTACATGCCCGACGATTTGTGCGCCGTGTGTGCGGTGGGGGGGCGGAAGCGGCGCAGGTCGAGTTGGCGGAAGTATTCAATCGTCCGGGCCAGCCCATCTCGCAACTCGATGGTCGGCTGCCAACCGAGATTTTCCCTGGCCAGGGTGATGTCCGGGCGGCGCTGCGTCGGGTCGTCTTTGGGCAGCGGCAGGTGCTTGATCTTGCTGGCCGACGCGGTCAACTCGATGACGATCTCGGCCAGTTGCTTGATCGTAAACTCGCCGGGGTTGCCCAGGTTGACCGGGCCGGTGAAATCATCCGGTCCATTCATCATTGCCTCGATGCCGTTGATCAGATCGTCCACATAGCAGAATGATCGCGTCTGCGCCCCGTCACCGTAGATGGTGATGTCGTTGTTCGCCAGCGCCTGGATGATGAAGTTCGAGACCACACGCCCATCGTAAGGGTGCATTCGCGGCCCGTAGGTGTTGAAGATGCGGATCACGCGGATGTTGACATGATTGGAGCGGTGATAGTCAAAAAACAGTGCCTCGGCGCATCGTTTGCCCTCGTCGTAGCAGGCACGCACGCCAATCGGGTTGACATTGCCACGGTATGATTCTGGTTGCGGATGGGCCTCGGGCGACGGGTCGCCGTACACCTCGCTGGTCGACGCTTGGAGGATTTTCGCGCCGGTACGTTTGGCCAGCCCGAGCATGTTGATCGCGCCGACCACTGAAGTTTTCATCGTCTTGATCGGGTTGTACTGGTAGTGCACGGGTGAAGCGGGGCACGCGAGATTATAGATCTCGTCAATCTCCAGCCAGATGGGCAGCGTCACGTCGTGGCGGATCAACTCGAAGTTCGGCTTGTCCAGCAGATGGCGGATGTTGACGCGTTGGCTGGTGAAAAAGTTATCGAGGCAAAGTACGTCGTGACCCCGCTCGACCAGCCTTTCGCACAGGTGCGAGCCGAGGAACCCGGCTCCGCCGGTGACGAGGATGTGTCTAAGGCAGTCCATGGTTGAGAATCCGTGGCCCTGAGACCGGGGGCCAGAGTTAGGCCGGTGCGGTGATCTTGAACTCGGCACCGGGCTCGGCGTCGAAGCCGACCATCTGGCCGACGCGGAATTGGCCGGCCTTCTGGTTTGGCATGAGCCGGCAGACAAACGGGATGCCGCCGCAACGGACGGTGATAGAGTTGGCCGCAGCGTCGGTATCAATCACCGTGCCCTGCAAGCGCCGGGGACGCCCGTAAATCGGTTCGATATATCTTCCGCCCCGGCCTACGGCGTCCACACGCCTCGCCTGCACGGTGATCCTGCCGGTGATGGGTTTATTGACCTCTGCCGTGACCGGCCCCGACACTGCCAACTGCAGCCGATAAGCCGTACCACGCAGCCCCAGCACGATCGTGCCGTCTCCGATCTCGGCCAGCAGGCCGGTTGCAAGGTCGTCTTGTGCCCGCGCTGCCGTGGTCATGGTCAATTCCATCAATCGGCCTCGTAATGGCCATACGTAGGATAGCGATAACCGCGCCGGGACTACAATCGGCACAATGCAGGTGGAAGTTCTTGCAATAGGGGCGTTACACCAAAGGCCCGGAGAATTTGCGCAACGAGTAGATTCGTGGTGTTTGCACGCCCAGACGGGCAATGGTCAAGACAGTGCAGGCTGAATCACACGTTGCGAGTACCCGTCCACACGACCTCCGGGTTATAAGCACGACGGCCTGGTCATCGCGGCTGGGGATCGCATGGAAGGCCTCGGCATCAGGACGGTGGATACGGGTCCACTCTGGTCGCTCGGGATCTTCTCCATCTGGATCCTACTCGAGCGGGTCCCACGAAAACCTGCTGCATGTGTTATATACCGGCCAGCTACCGACTGGCGTTTTCACTGGCATTTGAGCGCAGCATGTTCGACGGCGGCAAGGCTGCCGCTTGTGTGCAGATGGTTCAGCACGCAGGCTGGGATGACGGCGATTCATCCGCGTAGGCACCAGATTTTACGGTAAACGAGCTGCTTGGGGATGACATGGGCCCTTGCGACATTCTTTTTTTTCACCTCGGAATTGTTTTCCACATAATTTCCTGATTCGGTTGATATGGCGGTGGAAAATTTTTTTTGTTCACCCAAACGCTTGTTTTATCAGCCATCAGGTACAAATTGCGCAGCGGAGCCGAAAAAGAGGGTTGAGTTGTCCGGCTTGTATCTTTAATCTTGACTGCGGCGACAACGGAGTGTCGCTCGTTGCGGCAGGAAAAAAGTGACGCGGACCACGAAGCTGACCTGAGTGGATGGGGCCGGTCGTTCTTGCACACCGATCGTGGATGGATCCAGCGGTAACAAACATTGGTTGCGCCGGTTTTTACGCCTAGCGCGAAAAAAATAAAACGCTGCGTGCTGTGCAGCAAATACAAGGTAAAGCAGTGAACGTGAGCAGTTTTACTTCTCAAGGCGGTGTAGTTACGCGCATCTCGGATCGCCTGGCACAATCCGTTGGTTCTCAACGCTACAACATGTGGTTTGATGGTTCGGCGCGACTGGATTTCGATGATCGGCGGCGGCGGTTGGATGTCACCGTGCCCAATCGATTTGTCGCCGACTGGATCGACAAGAACTTTCAGCGGCAGCTGCTGGACGCGGCCGAGCATGAAATCGGCCAGGGCGTGGCCTTGAACGTACGCGTGGATGAGCAGTCATTCACCAGTGCCAAGAAGGCGTCGGCGGCGCACGATGTTCAGGCCGCAGAGGCGGCCAAGTCCACCGGTGGCGACCATCAGGCGGCTCGATCCCCCGGTGACGGGGTTGCTCGGTTGCGCCACTGCCTTGACGATTTCGTCGTCGGGCCGAGCAACGAGTTGGCCTTTGCTGCCGCACATAGTTTCTCGCAGCTCGAAGCCGGCCCGACGAACACGCTTTTTATTCACGGTGGTTGTGGATTGGGCAAAACGCACCTGTTGCAGGGCATATGCCGGCAGGCGATCCACAACCAACCCGCCGCGCGTGTGCGATACACGACGGCCGAGCAGTTTACCAACGAGTTTCTTGCCGCCATACGTGATCGGCGAGTTGACCCATTTCGACGCAGAATCCGACGGCTCGATCTGCTGGCGATCGACGATGTACACTTCCTGGCCGGCAAGACCGCGACGCAGCAGGAGTTCATGTACAGCTTCGACGAGATGGATATGGGCGGCGCCCGCGTTGCGATGGCCAGTGACAGCCACCCGAAGCTGATCCGCCAATTCAACAAGGGACTGGTCAGTCGTTGCATGCGGGGCATGGTGGTCCATGTTCATCACCCCGACACCGCGACACGTATCAAGATCATCCGTGCCTTGGCGCAGCGGCGCGGGCTGTCCGTGATTGACAGCGTCATTGAGGTGCTGGCCGCCCGCTGCCAGGGGTCGGTACGTGAGATGGAGGGTACGCTGACCAAATTGCACGCGTTGTTACGCCTGGCCATCGAGCGCCGGGGAGGCACGGCGGCGGTCTCGGGCGACTGCGTCGGGCACGCCGTGCTCAGGCGGCTCATCGAAGCTGAGCGGGCCGAGCGGCCGCGCAAGATGGTCGGGTTTGATGCGATTGTAGATACCGTCGCCTCGCATCAGTGCGTCGAGCGCAGCGAGTTACTGGGCCAGTCACGCAGTCGGCGTATCGTGGAGGCGCGGGCTCTGGCCGTCTACCTCGTGCGCAAGCTGACGCCGATGAGCTATCCAGAGATCGCCGCGGCGATGGGCCGGTCGAACCACTCGACCGTGGTTGGCGCATGCCAGCGTGTTGAAAAGAATATGGCGCAAGGCAAGCGAGTCGACGTGCCTGATCGTTTCGAGCCCGTGCCGCTTGCCGAACTGGTTGATCAACTGGGGCGGAGGATTTGCGGATCATGACGGCTGAGTCTTCGCATCGCAATATTCTGTTGCAACTCGATGCCGACACCCAGCCGAGCAGTTTTGACGCAGTGGTGGCGGTAGACGCCGGTGTCGACGTGCTGTGCTCCTACAGCCGGGTCACACTCGATCAGGTCGAAGCGTTGGTGCACGGTGCGATTTTCACGCGTGGACCGGGCGATCTGCACCACACGGCGGTGTTCATTGGTGGCACCGACGTGTCGATCGGGGAGCAGATGCTCAAGCGGGTCACGTCGTCGTTCATCGGGCCGTTTTCCGTGTCAGTGATGATGGACGCCAACGGCTCGAACACGACGGCTGCTGCCGCCGTGCTCGCGGCCGGCAAGCACCTGGACCTCGGGTCAATCACGGCCCTGGTCATGGCGGGCACGGGGCCGGTCGGTCAGCGTGCGGCACGCCTGCTGGTTGAGCAAGGTGCCGTGGTACGCCTGGCCAGCCGGTCGTATCAGCGGGCCGCCGAGGTCGCTGCCGCGGTCAAAGAGGCGGTTGGGACCGCTCGGATCAGCCCGTGCACGACAGGCGACAACGCGGCGCTTGCCGACGCACTCAGCGGTGCTGATCTGGTCATTTGCGCCGGTGCCGCGGGTGTCGAGTTGCTACCCGGTGCGGCTTTGCAGGCTGCGAAGTCGATCCGGGTTGCCATTGACCTTAATGCAGTGCCGCCCCTGGGCATTGAAGGCGTCAAGGTGGTGGACAAGGGTGTCGATCTCGGGTCCATCAAGGTATATGGCGCGATCGGCGTGGGCGGTACGAAGATGAAGATTCACAAGGCCGCCATTCGCAGCCTCTTTCAGGCCAATGACCGCGTGCTGGATGCCCCTGAGATCTACAAACTGGGTGCATCGTTGTAATCATCTTCGCGCCCACTGAGCAGACCAGTCCCTCAAGTGGCTCTCAAGAAACTGTCGATATTATCCGTTGGCATGGCCCGGATCATGACATTGCGTTGGATATGGTGGTGTACCATCGGGTCCGCCGCCTGCTTGCTGGTGCTTGGCGCCGATGGGTGTAGCTCGGATCGGGTCAACCAAGACATCGATGCGGCGGTTGGCGTGCTGGACAAACTACACCGCCATATTACCCACGGGAACTACCAGAGTGCCTTGAGGTGTTTCACGCCCACAGCTCAGCATCGGATCCGCTACGTTGGGGGCGGTCGGACACCCATCGAAGGTTTCTTCAGAGGTCTGGAGCCGAAACTTGATGATCGACTTGCTGCCCGCGCTGCCTCTGGCGCCGTCTGGGTGACCTACGGCGACCCTCAAGGAGATGAAATGCACATCTCGGTCCGCCGAAATGAGAAAGGCAAGTGGCTGATCAGCCGAATTGTTGCACGTGAATGGAGCATTTAGCAGCCCCGGGATGGGCGGTCGACAACCCGGTGTTGTGTGGGCGGATCGCGTTGTACAGGACATGTCAGCGCTTGGTCAACAAATTTGCCTTCTGACGCGTGTTACACTCTGCATCACCACCAAAGACAAAGCCCGCGACGCGGCGGTCGTGGGCCTGTGGTCTGCATCGCATGAGTGTTGATCTCGACTGCGGTTATTCCTTCACCTCGTACTCGGCGTCGATGACATCATCACTTCCGGATTTTTCGCTGCTTGCAGTTCCGCCGTCGCCGGCTTGCCCAGCAGCGTCGTCGGCGTTGCCCGCCGCCTGGCCGGCTTGCTCGGCGTCCATCGTTTCGTACACGGCTTTGCCCAGTTCCTGCGTAGCGGTCAGCAACGCCTCGACGCTGCGTTGTATCGCATCGGCGTTTTCGCCCTTGACCTTATCCTCGACGTCGTTGATGGCTGACTCGATCTTACCGCGGATGTCCGACGACACTTTTTCGCCATGCTCCTCGAGTTGCTTGCTGATTTCGTGAACGGTGTGCTCGGCCTGGTTGCGCGCATCGACGAGGCCGCGCCGATTACGGTCGTCCTCGGCGTGCTCCTCGGCATCCTTCTTCATCTGCTCAATCTCCTGCTCCGACAGGCCCGACGACCCCTTGATCTCGATGTTCTGGCTCTTGCCCGTGGCCTTGTCGGTGGCGGTGACGTTGAGGATGCCGTTGGCGTCGATAGCAAACTCGACCTCGATCTGCGGCGTTCCACGCAGTGCCGGGGCGATGCCCGTCAGGTTGAAGCTGCCAAGTGTGCGGTTGTCATTGGCAAACTCGCGCTCACCCTGCAATATCTGGATGGTCACCTCCGTCTGATTGTCCGCGGCGGTGGAGAAGACCTCCTGCTTGCTCGTCGGGATGGTCGTGTTCTTCTCGATGAGGGTCGTCATCACCGATCCGAGCGTCTCGATGCCCAGTGACAGAGGTGTCACGTCGAGCAGCAGGACGTCCTTCGTGTCGCCGTCGAGCACACTGGCCTGAATGGCCGCGCCGACGGCGACGACCTCGTCCGGGTTGATGCTCTTGTTCGGCTCCTTGCCGAAAATCTCCGTGCAGATTTGTTGCACCTTGGGGATGCGCGTTGAGCCGCCGACGATGATCACCTCGTCAATGTCACCCGGCGAGAGCTTGGCATCCTTCAGTGCCGTGATGCACGGACCCTTGACACGCTCGAAAAGCGGGGCGCAAATCTGCTCGAACTTGGCGCGGGTCAGCGATATCTGCATGTGCTTGGGCCCGTCTTGCGTGGCGGTGATAAACGGCAGGTTTACCGTTGTCTCCTGCATGGTGGATAGTTCGCACTTGGCCTTCTCGGCCGCCTCTTTGAGCCGTTGCAGGGCCATCGCGTCTTGGCGCAGATCAATGCCTTCCTGTTTTTTGAACTGGTCGGCAAGGTGGTCGATCATCTTCTGGTCCCAATCGTCACCGCCTAGGTGCGTGTCTCCGTTGGTCGACAGCACCTCGAAGACGCTGGTGCCGTCGGCCTCGCCGATGTCGAGGATCGATATGTCGAACGTGCCGCCGCCGAGGTCAAAGACGGCTATTTTCTCTTCTTTCTTTTTATCGAGCCCGTAGGCCAGCGCCGCGGCGGTAGGCTCGTTGATGATGCGTTCTACCTCGAGGCCGGCGATCTCACCCGCCTCCTTGGTCGCGGTTCGTTGCGAGTCATTGAAGTACGCCGGGACGGTGATGACCGCTTTCTCGACCTTTTCGCCCAAGTAGTCCTCGGCTGTCTTTTTAAGGTCCTGGAGGACCATGGCGCTGATCTCCTGCGGGGTGTACTCCTTGTCATGGGCCGAGACCTTGAGCAACTCGTCGGGGCCGCCGACGGCTTCGTAGGGCACCATTTTTTCCTCGTGCTCGACCTCGTTGTGACGTCGGCCCATGAACCGCTTGATCGAGTAGACGGTGTTCTTCGGGTTGGTCACCTGCTGGTGCTTGGCCGGTTGGCCCACCAGCCGCTCGCCCTTGTCAGTGAAGGCGACAATGGACGGCGTCACGCGGTTTCCGGAGCTGTTAATCAGCACCTTTGGTTCGTCGGCTTCCATCACCGCGACGACCGAATTGGTGGTTCCCAGATCAATTCCGATGGTCTTGGCCATGTTTGCTTACCTCAATGAGATTCGGTGTTTATCGTTGATTCGCAGTCTATTGGACAGACCGAAACACACTGGTTCAAGACGCAAGGGCGATGCCAGACCGGTCAGGCCCTCGGTGCGTTGACGCGCCATTTTACCGTCGTCGTCCTGCCACCGCTGCGCCGCGGCATTCTTCTGCTGCCAAAATGGCAACGCGGAAGCCCGAGGCCGGGTATTTCGACCCGGCGCCGCGGTACCAGCACCTAGCGTTTTCCCAAAAAATAAAAGGGAAATTGAAAAAAATCACCCCAATCCCCTTAACACAAGCAGATTTTGCGTTATTATCCGCCCGTCACGGATCAGGAACTCATCGCTCACAGGCAAGGAGAGCACGCTATGGCAAAGAAGCAAAAGAAGTCCACATCGAAAAAAGCAGCGGCGACTGCCAAGAAACCGCCGACCAAGAGTGAAATATTCGCGGCCATAGCAGACAAGACTGAGCTGCCACGCCGTGACGTGGCTGCGGTGTTTAACGAGTTGCAACCGATCATCAAAAAGAGTCTGCGCAGCAACGGCTCGTTCAACCTGCCGGGCTTGTGCAAAATGGTCGTGCGGTCCAAAGCACGCGTACCGGCTGGCGAACGACGAAATCCCTTCACCGGCGAGACCAAATGGGGTCCGGCTAAGCCGGCGAGCAAAACGGTCAGGATTCGACCCCTCAAGGTCGTCAAGGATATGGTTTAATCGCGGCACGATGCGTGCGGCCGGTCAAGGATCTGACCACGCCGGGCGCGTCGGGCATTTTATAAGTCCCCGTGACAAACAACTGAACCCTCGGCAGCGTGTGTTGCCGAGGGTTCTTGTTTTTCATGAATGTGCTTCGGATCAACCCGTATCGGTCAACGGGGTAAGCTGCGACCACCCCATCGCAAACATGATCGTCATCATCAGTGCAAAACCAGCGCCTATTTCCACGCGGATACCCTCGACCGGCAGCGACATGGCACGCGGCCCAATCAGCAGCAGAATCGCAAACGCGCACACCGGCAGCAACATCGTTGCGCCCGGACTCATCCGGTTGATTGCGCCTAGTCCGATCATCGGCGGAAAGATCAGCGCGACGGCGAGCCCTGATTCCCAACCGACCGCGATCGCGACCACAATCGACACGCACAGCCAAACGCAGACGGTGCGTGAGTGCCGCGGGATCATCAGCATGGCCCGGCCGCTGATCTGTGCCGCGGCGCGATGGGCAAGCCACCGCTGCGATACCGCCAGGATCACCGCCAAGTCGGCCGCGTAAAACATCGGGCCTCGGCCCGGTTCGGGTGTGAACCACGGGTCCGCCGCCCACAGCAAACTCACCACGCCGATCGCCGACCATGTAAAGGCGATCGTGATGATCGATGCGGTCAGGAGGTCAACCGTTGCCCGTAGGTGTGCCGCCGCCAGTGCCGCCTGCCACAGAATGGGCCAGCCCGCGGCGAGACAGACCCAACCGACCAGCAATAGTTCGAACAGCCATGGGTAGATCATGTCCGCCGGCCCACCGCGACCGCCGGCCAGTGTCGGCCCGATATAGTGCAACACCAACGCCGGCAGCCCGAACATCATCGCCGTGGCCAGCCGGGATTTGTATTCATAAACCATCCGCCCCCGCAAGGCGTTGAGGTCATTTTCCGCCTCGAATGATTTGCCCACCCGGTCGCATATTTCCAGGCCGTACGCCCGCGCAATCGCGGCAGCGTGATTGATCTGTGTTTCGTCAATTGCCGCGCCATCGCCGTCGTCGCGCGGTGCCAGCCAAGCGCATTGGCCGGCAAGGTCCACCGCGTTATCAAAGCCGGCCGCTGCCCAACGAGCCGACAATCCCTGCGCCAAATCCTTGTCCTGCAACCCGTCGAGGATCACGTGCGTACGCTTCATCTGTTTGTTGGCCTAGACGTCCTGTGACCTAGTTGACTTTCGATTGGCACGCACACATCATAAACTTTAACAGCTTTGGCGGTGCTCAAATACAGGGCACGGGCTGGTATTTCGCCGACCGGGTCCGTATGGGCTTCTTTCACAGGTGCGGTCATGATCGCGCAGCAGACGAACCAGTAGCAGGCGGCAAGCAGTGACCACGATTTTCGGAGTAAGCCATGAATGAAGTCGCCGCCCAGGCGCGAACACGCTCGCAGGCCGTGATCGATCGGCGTGATCGTTACATGTCGATCAACTACGGCCGATACCCTGTCGCGATCGAGCGGGGCGAAGGTTGTAATCTGTACGATTTCGAGGGTAAGCGATATCTCGACCTGTTCGCGGGGTTCGGTGCAGGTTTGCTCGGTCATTGCCATCCGGATCTGGTGCGGGCCGTGACTGAGCAGGCGAGCAACCTTTGGCATCCGGGCAACCTGTTTCACAGCGAGCCGCAAACGCGGGCGGCGGAGGCAATCTCGAAGCACGGGTTTGCCGGTCGCTCATTTTTCTGCCACAGCGGTGCTGATGCGAACGAAGCGGCATTCAAACTCGCGAGGCTCTACGGCAAGGTGCGGCCGGGCAAGGCCGACACGGAGAAGGGCGGACGGTACAAGATCATCGCCACGGACGACAGTTTTCACGGCAGATCGTTCGGCGCCATGGCCGCGACGGGCCAACCGAAGGTCAGCGCCGGGTATGAGCCGTTGCCGACCGGATTCGGTCACGTGCCGTTCAACGATGTGGCTGCGATGGACAATGCCGTGGACGACGAAACGGTTGCGATCATCGTCGAGCCTATTCAGGGCGAAGGTGGGGTCAAGGTGCCGGCCGACGATTATCTGCCCTCGCTGCGCCGGTTGTGTGATGCCCACGACATGCTGCTGATCTGCGATGAGGTTTGGACCGGTTGCGGGCGAACCGGGCGATACTTCGCCTATCAGCATTGGATGGGCGGCTCTACTTCTTCCACTTCCGGGGGCGGTGGTGAGCCGGATATCATGACGCTGGCCAAGGGCGTCGGCGGTGGTTTGCCCGTCGCCGTGATGTGTGCCAAGCCGCACGTTGCCGAGTTGTTCGACTGGCAGAAGCACGGTGGCGTGGCGCACGCGACGACGCTGGGCGGCAACTGCCTGTCGATGGCCGCCGCCGCTGCGGTGTTCGACGTGCTCGAACGTGACCGGCTTGTCGAGCGGGCCGCAGAACTGGGCGATCATGCCGTGCGGCGTTTGCGCGACCTGGCCGGTCGCTGCGACAAGATCAAAGAAGTACGCGGCAAGGGCCTGTTCATCGGCGTCGAGTTGACCGAGCCGGGCAGACCGATCGTCGACAAGTGCCTGCAACGAAACATCATGATCAACGTGACGCAGGATACCGTGTTGCGGTTGGCGCCGCCGCTGGTGATCAGCCGCCAGCAACTCGACGAGGGGCTCGACACGCTCGAGGAGATCATCGCGTCATGACCAACGGGTTCTGGCACAGCTTCGCCGGTGCGGTGAGCGTGTCGATCGCCCTGTTTGCCGGCTCATGTACGTCCGATGGCGGTGGTGATCGCGGCGGCGGGAATCTGCCGCGTATCGGCGAGTTGCGCCCGCGCGGCGGGCAGATCGACGATCCGTACCCCGCACGGCCTCAACCGCTACCGCTGGCCGCCTATCAACGCATCACACTGCCACTGGCGACGCGCCTCGAGGAGTTGTGGGCGCTGACGAGCACGGACCCGCTGGCTGACGAAAAGGTTGCGCTGTGGCGTGCCAACGGCATGCGCGTCGGCGTGATGAAGGCCGAGCAAGTCAAGGCCATGCAGGAAGCGATGGTCGGCTACACCGGCGTGGAAACCGGTTACTTCACCATGTCGAAATACCATTCGCCTCTATACACGGCTCCGCCGCTGGGCGGTCCGGCCGCGATCGAACTGGTCGATCAGTCCGACGTACCCAGGCGGGTTGTGCTCAACGGTGGGCGTGTACGCTTTCTCGTGAAGCTGCGCCACGATGAAAACGATCGTGCCATGCTCGATATCGTTCCACAGCATCACCTGCGCAAGCGCAGACTTACGCCGCGATCGCCGATGGAGACTGTTCTCGATGGCGTGGTTTTCGAGTCATTGAAACTGACTGCCGAGTTGCGCGCGGACCGGCTTGTATTGATCGGCCTGGAACTTCCCCCGCCCCCGGGGGACGGATCACAAGAAGAGAGCACCGAAGGCGAACCCACGGCGAAGCCTGTCGGATCGGCGGACACGAATGGAAATGATTCTGGTTCGTCACCGGGTTTCAGCACATCTGATGATAAAGGCGCGCAGACGGCCATGCCGGCCAGGCGGCCGAAGATCGACGTGCCGTTTCATCTTGGGCGGGTGCTGCTGACCGCGTCGCGGGCACGGCGGCCATTGCAGATGGTTTTCGTGTTCGGCTTGTATATACTGCCGCCGGCGAACGTCGCCGGCGACGTGGATCGTGAAACACGCCAGATGCTGCGCAAGCTTCGCGGACGAAGACATGGCAGGCCCGGCCGATGAACAATAAAATGCCCCGCCCGGTGCGCCGCCAACGGGAAACTCGCAGATCTCGTTTAGCAGCGGGCCGAAGGTGATCGCTTCGGGCTCACTCCTCTTCGAGTCGAGCGTGAACATTTAGGTGACAATTCAACGGACAAAGGATCCGTGAACGATGAGCAATGTACCCATGACATTGCCGGACCTGGTGATTGCGACGCTGGCGGCGCCGTTGAGCCACACCTCGAGCTTCGCGCAGCTCGACGACGGGCGCCTGTTTCACGCTTCATTTGGCATCTGTAACTACTTGGAGGACGGTGGGGGCTGCAAGGGCAGGTGCATGGTCTTTTATCACTCGGACGACGGCGGCAAGGAGCCGGCGGACAACCCGGCCCTGTCATGCAACAAGAGGAAGGCCGTATTATCGATCGCCAACTTCGCATAGGATTCGCCGGAGCGCGGCGTGCGCACGCGTTTACCGGCACATTTGCCCGTCACCCGGCTACGATGGTCGCGGCGGTGTGTGACGTATTGCCCGACAAGGCGCAAGAACTGGCCGCGTCCTTTGGCGCCATGGTTTACCATGATTACGACAAGATGCTCGACGAAGCCAGCCTTGACGCTGTCGTCGTTGCCACGCCGATGCAGTTTCACGCGCCGCAGGCGATCGGGGCGCTTCGGCGTGATATTGCCGTCCTGTCCGAGGTGACCGCCGCGGTGAATCTTGACGAGGCGCGCCGGCTCGCCGCCGCCGCCCGCGGCAGCCAGGCCTCCTACATGCTGGCGGAAAACTATTGCTACGGGCGCGAGAACCTTTTCCTCGGTGCACTGGTCAAGGCGGGTTTGTTCGGCGATATCTATTTCGCCGAGGGCGAGTATCTGCACGAACTCAAGGGTAAGAACCAGGCCACCCCGTGGCGCCGGAGTTGGCAGACGGGCGTCAATGGCTGCACCTACGGCACGCACAGTCTCGGGCCGATCCTTCAATGGCTGGCGCTTCAGCGTGTTACGGCCGTCAGTTGCGTCGGCAGCGGCCATCACTATCGCGATGCGCAGGGCGACCCGTTCGAGATCGAGGACACGGTGCTGATGCTCTGCCGGCTCAGCGGCGGCGGGCTGGCCAAGATCCGCCTCGATATGCTCTCGGATCGACCTGCGGCGGCGACCAACTATGCGCTGCAGGGCACGGACGGTTGCTACGAGTCGGCCAGAGCGCGGGGCGAGCCGAACCGAGTCTGGCTGCGAAATGCCGGCGCGGGCGGGTCGTGGAGTCGGCTCGAAGATTACGAGCAAGAGTTTACGCCGGACGAGTGGAAAAATCCGCCCGCCGACATCGACGACTACGGCCACTGGGGCGGCGACTACTTCGTCGCCATCGACTTTATCGAGGTTTTGCTCGGCCAAAAGCCCAATCCGATCGACGTTGATCGCGCCATGGACATGACGCTGCCGGGGCTGATCAGCCAGCAGTCGATCGGGCAGGGTGGTGTCTGGCTGGATGTGCCTGATTCACGACAATGGCGCGATCAGTAATCTGCGAGCATGAGGCGGTGCGGCCAGGCATCGAGTCCGCGGCAACCGGCAGGAGGCATGTCCAGCGGGGTGCGCAGGCCCGGTGTCGCTTCGTGAACCAGTCGGACGTGATTGAGCAATGCTGCGACGGTCGCCGAATCATCCGGGATTGAGCCTGGGATCGTCAGATTCAGCGGGACCGGTCCGTCCAACTCGATCATGTCCGTGGGATCGGAAACACCGACGGCCATGGTCAGGTCGAGTTCGATACTCAGGTTCCGTACCTGCCAACGCACAACCGATTTAGGCCGAGTCCAACGACCATGACACGCAACTCGTCCATCCAATGTGGCCCCACGTGACCGATACACGCAACTATTCTAGCGATCCGTCAGCCGGTTTGCCCGCCGCCGCGGCGCTTGCGTCGTCGTCGTTTTCGAGGTGGGTTTGACTTTGGCTGGCCCTCGGCGGACTCCTTGGTGTGCTTGGCGGCGTCCTCGGGCGGTTGCGGTTGCGGTTGCTCGGCAACCGGGTTGGTCTGCTCTCGTTCCGGTCTGCCTCTGGGCTCTGCGGGCCTTGTCCGCCGCGGTGACTGGCGCAACGCAGCCGCCTCGATCTCCGCGGTCAGCTTCTGATTTTCTTCCTTGCTCAGCACCCGGATGTTTTCCAGTGGATAAGCTGCCGGCGTCGGCAACTGATCGAGCTTCACCAAGATCAGTTGTGTCAGGATCTGCGAATCGATGACCGTGCCGAGTCCATCGTCGGTCGTCACCCGTGACTGGCGATGCGGCAGTTTCTTGCGCAGTGTTTCGTAGGTTTCGTCCTCGTAGCGCAGGCAGCACATCAGCCGACCGCAACGGCCGGAAATCTTGGTAGGGTCCAGCGTTGCCTTCTGCACTTTCGCCGATCGCATCGACACGGGCTTGAGTACCTTCAGGAATTGCTTGCAGCAACAGCGCTGGCCGCATCGCTCATAATCGGCGACGAGCCGGGCTTCCTCGCGGGCATTGACCTGGTGAAGCTCGATGCGCGTCTGGTACTCGCTGGCCAGGCGGCGCACCAGTTCGCGAAAATCCACCCAATGCTCCGACGTGTAATAAAAAATAATCCGCTCGCCCCCGAGCAACAGCTCGATGTCGACCAGGCGCATGGACAGGTCCATTTCTGCGATCAGCGATTTGGTAAACTTAATCATCTCCGGCTTGCGGTTGTCGAGCAGGTCCTGCTCGTGGACGTCCTCGGTCGTCGCGACGCGTAGGGCCTTGCCCTGCGTCGAGAACGGAAAATCCTTGCCGCCGGAGTTGTCGATGTATTCGAGCATCTGTTTACGCGAGACACTGCTCCCACAGCCGCTGTTGGCGCAGCTGGTGGTGACCATCTCGCACAGTTCGATGCCGCGACTGGTTTGCCCGACGATCTTGGAACCGCACCCCGGCCGATCGGGTCCGTCGTAGGGCAGTTCGGCTAGCATTTTCTGGTAGCCATAGCGCACCACGATCGATTTAGGTGGTTCGAGTTTCTCGTAGACCTTGCGGTCCTCTTCGTCGAGCAGGACGGGCAGGGGGGTGATGGTGCCAGGCATGTTGTACTCCGTGTCTGATCGACCGTGCATGACCCAAGCAACTCACCGCGCAGGCGGTGGGGGCAGGTGCCACACCGGTCTATTGTCGGGCGGTCGAATTTCACATCCCACGAAGCTGCCCGATGTGCCGCATGGGGTCCAGACACGGAGTTTTGCGGGTGCCCATGTTACATTCGACGCTCGGAAAAAGCCAGAACATCGGTACGTGGTGATTACCGCAACGCCAGGCTGTCCCGCACGCCAAGGTTATGGTAGATCTGCCGCGTGGCATTGGAGCGGTTGAGCGTGTAGAAATGAATGCCGGCGACGCGATGGTCGATCAGATCGCGGCATTGCTCGGTGGCCCAGTGGATGCCGACACGTGCAATGGCGTCGGGATCGTCACCAGCGCGTTTGATTGCACGCAGCAGCGGGGCCGGGAAGCGGGCGCCGGCGGCCAACTCGGCCATGCGCTTCATCCCACCGATCGACGTCACCGGCATGATGCCTGCCACGATGGGCACGGAAATGCCGGCCAACTCGCATCGCTGGCAGAAGTCATAGAAGTCGCGATTATCGAAAAACAGTTGCGTGCAGATGTAATCGGCGCCGGCATCGACCTTGGCTTTGAGGTAATCCATCGCTTTGAGCCGGTTGGGCGTGGCCGGATGGCCCTCAGGAAAGCCGGCCACGCCGATGCCGAACTCATGGCGCCCCGATCCGGCCTGGCCAAATTGCCGGATGAACCGCACAAGCTCATCTGCATGGCCAAACGCATCGTGTGAACGGTCATAACCGGGCCGATCGCGTGGGGGGTCGCCGCCCAGTGCCAGGATGTTGCTTACGCCAGCCTGCGTGTACCGTTCGAGGATCTGGCGGATCTCGTCCTGTTGGTGGCAGACGCAGGTAAGGTGTGGCACGGTTTCGAGTTCGGTAGTCTTGTGAATGCGGACGACCAGGTCGTGTGTCAGTTCGCGGGTCGACCCGCCGGCGCCGTAGGTGACCGAGACGAACGAGGGCTTGAGTTCCTGAAGTTGCGTGATGCTCTGAAACAGGTGATCAGCGGCGGCAGGTGTCTTGGGCGGAAAGAACTCGAAGGAGAACGTCGTGCCATGCTGACGGAATATCTCACGGATGTGCATCGTGGTGCCTGATCGGGTGGTTTCTGAGTTTTTTATCGACGCGGTGGCGGCCGAAGGTAAACTGGGTCTAGTTGATTGTGTTGAAGGAGATATCCTTTGTCCATGCATGATAGCTACGCGGCGTCCAGTGGTGCGGTGGTGGATCTGGTCATCCCGGCGCGTGACGAGCAGGCGAATATCGGACCACTGTTCGATGCGTTGGACCGCGGGTTCTTTCGGCACGTTGTCGTGGCTGACAACGGGTCGACTGATGCCACGGCCGGTTGTGTCCGACAGCGCGGTGCGGTGGTGGTCGGTGAGCCACGACCCGGCTACGGCGGTGCGTGCCTGGCGGCGCTGGCGTGGGTCGCGGACCAATTGGCGCCCGACATGGTCGCGTTTCTCGATGCCGATCTGTCGGACGACCCGGCTGAGTTGCCGCGATTGTGCCAGCCGATCATCGATGGTGAGGCGGACCTGGTCATCGGTTCGCGATTGCGCTTGGCCGAGGGCGGTGCGCTCAACGCTACGCAGCGGTTTGGTAACTGGTTGGCCTGCGCGATGATCCGCGTGTTGACCGGTAGGCGTTACACCGACCTGGGGCCGATGCGCGTGGTGAGGTACGAGAGTCTGCAACGGTTGCAGATGGCCGATCGTACCTGGGGTTGGACGGTCGAGATGCAGTACAAGGCCGCGGTGGTCGGCCTGCGAACGCTTGAATTGGACGTGCCTTATCGACGTCGGCGCAGCGAGCGAAGTAAAATTTCCGGATCGATTATCGGTAGTGTTCGCGCCGGGTATGTGATTATTGTCACGATTTTGCGGCTATGGCGGTGGTATCGGCCGCAGGGAGCCACGGCACGGACCGACGGGCGTGGTTGATCGGATTGGTGATTTGCAGCAATGCCTTCAGGCCAACTGACGTGTGTGCAGGAGCGATAGATCCTGACGGCCGGCGTAACCGGCATCGACTTCGTGCCACGCCTCGATACGATGCTCACCGTGATGCCAGCAGAGGCATACCTCGCGGCCTTCGTGCAGCGAGGGGAAATCGATCAGGCCGCGTTCAAAATCTTTCAACTCCACGCCGACCAATGCCAACTCATCAATGAATTCGTTAAGCTGATCCATCAACGCCTCGTATGCATCGCGCAGTTCGTCAAGTGGATCCTGGAGGCCGGCCTGCTCGATCTGCTGGCGGATCGCCACCGCGCGGTGATAGCGATCCGTGATGTCGCCCACCACTCGAGAGACGTAGCCGATCGCCTTGTTTGCCTCTTCCAAAGTAAAATATTTTCTGCCGGGTTTGGGGCGGTTGGCCAGCGTGAGGGAGGCGTTTTGTGTGGTCATGGCTCGATTCCGTAAAACAGGGCTTATTTATTGGACCCAATGTCGCCCGCACGGCGAAAGCGGATATCGCACTCTCACCGAAACCGGCATCGCCTATATCGGTTCGGATGCGGTGATGCTTGCAAAATCGCGGATCAGGGCCCCGCGGCCGGCGGCGGGGCGGCTTGCCGATTCGTACGCTGTACGATACTTTCGCGCCAAGTGCGGGGGTGCGTCTTGATACGGGTAAGCCGACCGCGAACGATCAAAGCATGACGAGCAACACGACCCTCTCACCCTCGAGGCTCAAGCGCCGCTGGCAGCACGCCTAGGGCAATGCGCGAAAGCGATTGATCATCGAGACCGCCCTGGACCTGTTGCGTCGGCGGGGGCCGCAGGACGTGACCATGCGCCGCGTTGCTGCGCGGCTGGGTGTCGGCGCCATGACGTTGTACACCTATATCGACGGCCAGGCGAACTGCATCGCCAGATGACCCGCCGTGGCTTCGAGATACTGCAAGGCTCTTGTGAGGCCGCCAGCACGCTCGAGACGCTTTTGAAATGGCGGGGCGGATCCATGGCCTACCTGAACTTCGCGATCGACAATCCCAATCTGTACAAGCTGATGTTTGATGTGCCGCTGACCGGGGCGCCGGAAGACGAGGTGATCCTTCGCGGCGGGTTCGCGGGGCTGCTCGACAAGGTGACGCTGCAAATGTCAGGCCGGGGTCTTTGCGGGCGGGAACTCGAGCGGCAGGCCTGCGCCTCGGCCCGGCGGTTCTGGTTTGCCCTGCACGGGCTGGCGTCGCTGCTGATCGCCGGACGGGCCTCGATCCTCATGGGTGATGTAGAAGAATTGCTCGACGACCTTCTTGAGCACGTGGCGCCGACGTAGTCGCCGGTATGGGCTCCTTGTGAGCCTGAATTTGGACACCGTTATTGCCGGCGTC
>CAUYYV010000024.1:0-19202 GCA_963577075.1 Phycisphaerae bacterium | reverse complement strand
CGGCAACATTACCTTCACCAACCCACTGTTAGACTACGTGCCGGACGGTTTTCCTCAGTTCTTTCCGATCATTTCGGCCTTCTGGGCCGACGTGGACACCCGACCGAGCAGCAGCGGGCAGGTACACTTGGCGCGGGGTGTCAGCGTGCGCGGCAACCCGTTTGTCCAGGTCGACTGGCCTGACGTCGGTTACTTCGCCAATCACGTGGACAAACTCAACGACTTTACGCTCTACGTCGAAGACAACCCCGGGGGCGACATCGTCGCTTTCATCTACCGGGACATGCAGTGGACGACCGGCGATATCGACGGTTCTGGCGGCTTTGGCGGCGAGGGCGCGCAGATCGGTTTCGACTCGGGTGACGGCGAGAACTTCATCAGCCTGGCCAGGCCCTCTTCCGAAGAGGACCTGGCCGAATTTACCGACACCATGTTCGCGTTCACGATCGATCCTCTGGGCATACCCAAGGGTGAGCCGGGCATCCCGGGCGTGACCGTGTATCTCGATCAGAACAACAACGGTGCTTTGGACCCCGGCGAGCCCACCACGGTCACCATGACCGACGACACGGCCACGCCGACGATCGATGAGACGGGCCAATACTGGTTTACCGACCTGTCGCCCCAGACAAACGTCGTCCGCGAGGTCGTTCCCGACGGGTTCTACCAGATGTTCCCGTCCGACCCGAACGGCGGTGCGCCCGACAGCGGCAGCCTGAGCCTGATTCAACCGGACGACCAGGTTCCGGCGACATTCATCGGCAGCGCGGGCGTCACGACCGATGGCCTGGGCACCGATTCGACAGGCGCGCTGCTGGCCGAGGTCCCCGCCGACTCGACCGTCGTCGCGGCGTACCTGCACGTCACCACCAACCAGTCATTCACGCCCTTCAGGCCCGGCACGATCCGATTCGAGAGCCAGGATGTGACAGTGACCTGGCTGGACAACGTCGATGATGCGCAGTTCTTCAACTTCGAGACTGGACGTGCTGACGTGACCGACATCGTCGCCGCGTCCGTCGGCAACGGCGGCGGCCTGTTCAGCTTCTCCATCAATGAACTGCTCAGCAGCGGTGCGGAGATGATCGAGGGCACGAGTCTGACGGTGATCTACACCAACCCTTCACTGCCGCAGCGCAGCATCTTCGTGCTTGACGGCGGCATCACGGGCCCGGCGGCGCGTACCACGGTGTTCGACCTGGCCGATGCGGTAGACACGGACGACCCTGATTTCATCGCACGGCTTGCCCTGGGTATCCAGTCAAGCGATTCCGACGACAGCGATGACAACGTCGTGGAAATAATCGACGGGCAATTCAATAACAATCGCCTGACCAGCGCAGCCGGTGGAAGCAATGATTCGCTGCTGTTCAATGCTTCGTCGGGCGGTCGGATCACCATCGGCGGCATCAACGATCTGGCGGAAAACCCCGCCGATCCTTTTGACTCAAGCGTCGATGATGACGAATTGTACGACTTGGCGCCATTGCTGACCGACGGCGACACGCAGTTCACGCTCTCGCTTTCCAATGCCTCGGGTGACGACTCGATCTTCCTGGCGGTAATCGAGGTCTCGGGCTCGGGCCAGGTAATCGACCCGCCGATAGGGCAGGGCGCTTCCTTGGTCGGTGCGCACATCGTGTCGCTGTCGAGCGGACAGATCGCCGAGCAACGCGACTTCGGCAACGTGCTATTCAGTTCGATCGCGGGCCGCAAATTCGAGGATCTCGACAACGACGGCGTCGAGGATCCGGGCGAACCGGGCGTACCGGGCTGGACCATTTTTCTCGATGACAACCAAAACGGCCAGCTTGATCAGGACGAGCAGTCCGTCGTAACCGACTCCAACGGCGAGTTCCTGTTCGACGCCGTGCTGGCGGGCGCGTTTACCGTCGCCGAACAGATGCAATCGGGGTGGATACAGACATTCCCGGATACCGGTTCCCACACTGTCAACGTCGGTACCAGCCAGGACGTGCAGGACATCTTGTTCGGCAATCTGCAGGGCGTGCAGATCGGCGGCACGAAGTTCGAGGATCTCGACGGCGACGGTGTGCGTGATCCCGGCGATCCGGGACTCGAGGACTGGACGATCTTCTTCGATGAAAACAATAACCAGCAACACGACGCCGGCGAGTTGTCCACCGCCACCGACGCGAACGGAGATTACCTTTTCGATGCGTTGCTGCCCGGCAACTACCGCGTGCGCGAGGTGACGCGGGACGACTGGTTCCAGTCATTGCCCAGCGCACCGGACGGGGAATATCAGGTCACGCTGGCCAGCGGTGAAACAGCCCTGGACCTCGACTTTGGCAATTACCGAAACGGCGAACTATCCGGTCTCAAATGGTGGGACGAAAACGCCGACGGCGTGCGCGACGCCTCCGAGAACGGACTGGCGGACTGGACGATCTACCTCGATCAAAATGACAACCTCGTACTCGATCCGGACGAGCCGTTCACACTCACCGACGCCGACGGCAACTACAGGTTTACCGACCTGGCCCCGGGCGACTACGCGGTCGCCGAGGTGCGACAGGTCGGCTGGATGCAAGCGTTCCCGCTCGTCGGCGACCACCCCGTCGACCAGGTCGCGGCTCACAACGTGGCGTTGTCAAGTGGTCAGCCTGTCGGCGACATCGAGTTCGGCAACTTCCAACTGGGTGAGATCCATGGCACGGTCAGCGGCCCGATCGATCCGGACGGCGCCGATGGGCCATTGCCGGCCGTCAACGACGGCATCGAGGGATTTATCGTCTTCATTGACGACGACAGCAACAGCAACCTCGACGATGGCGAGCGCTTCGCCGAGACCGACGCGGACGGTAATTTCACGTTCGATGATCTGGCCGATGGTATCTATCGGATCGTACAGCAACCGCGATCGCTCTGGGTTCCCGACGGTGGCACCGTGCACAACGTGCTGGTTCAGGGCGGTCAGACCGTCACCGATGTTGTATTTCTCAATACACCGACCGGTCCCGACCTGTCGGTGACGATCGAATCGCTCTCGGCGCCGCCCATGATTATTCCCAACGACGATCTGCGAGGCACGATACGTGTGATCAACACCGGTGTCATCGCGATCGACTCGGAGATCGACATAGCGGTCTACCTGTCGACCGACCAAGCCGTCGACGCTGGCGACGCGTTGGCGCAGTTGCTGACCGACATGCAGATCGATCTGGCGCCGGGCCAGTCCATGGAAGTCGACTTGCGATTCTCCGTACCACAGAGCACGGAGATTGGCGACGTGTTCATCGTCGCCCAGGTGGACAGTAGCGATCAGTTGCTTGAGACGCGCGAGGACAACAACACCGATGCGACCGATGAGCCGGTGAGGTTCGGGTGGTTCTTCGGCAATCTCGAGGGACACAGCAGAGTCAAACTCAAGGTCCTCACCGACACCGGCACGCCGGTGACGTTCAAGCTCAACGTCGGATTCGGCGAGGTGATCGGGGGTTCCGCGTTTACCGAGGTCGTCCTCAACGCCGTCACCAACCGATCCACCGTCAAGATCACCACCAAGGGAAGGGGTACCGAGGTCACCATCGGCAAGTTCACCGCCAACGGGTCGATGAACAAGATCACCGCCAAGACGACCAACGTCGAAGGTGATATCCACGTCAAGGGCACGCTGCGCCGCGGCGCCCAGTTCCAGCACGTATACGGGCCCGTGGAGTTGCGCGTCGATCAATGGGAGGGCAAGCGCCAGATGAAGCTCAAGTTTGCCGACGTATACGGCCTCTCCATCGCCAGCGCAGCGCCAATCGGAAGATTTTTCGCCAACCATGTCTCCGCGGTCAACGATGTGGTTGGCAACTGGGAACTACCGTTTATCAAGAAGCTCAAGACAACGGCAAGCTTCGCCGCCAACGTCACCCTGTTGAGCACGTCCGTGAAGAGGTCGATCGCGAGCGTCAATATCGGCCAATGGCTGCAGGACTCCATATTCGATGTGCCCAACACGATCGGCACGATGAAACTGGGCGGCGTCCGCAACAGTCGAGTGCTCGTCGGCATGCGCGACGAGTTCGTCAACGCCGTGCCCGGCACGCGCGCGACAATCGACGATTTCGACAACGACCAGGCAATGATCAAGAAGTTCCTGTTGCGCGGCATAAATGACGAACCGTTCGACATGATTGACACCGACATTGCCAGCTGGCGACTGCGGAACATCAACGTTGCCAGGGTGCAGACCTTGAGCAATCGAGCCCACGGACTGGCGGCGCGCGAGGTGGGTAAGTACTTCCGCCAACGCAACCTGGGCGTCAGTCCGACGACACGCAACGCCAGCGGACCCCTGCAGATCGATCTTAAAGACCAGTACGAATTCGCACTCGTCTGACGATCAGCAGCAGTCTTCATCCACCGCCAACCCCAAATTCCATTGTCAATAAATTGACAACGAGGCGAAAGCGATTAAATCCATCATCTGTTCTTGTCGATACTCGCTGAACGGTTGAGGGGAGACGCCCGGCAAGGCCAAGCGGTCCTGCCGGGTGCTTTTTTATCGGCAGGCCTGACGCGTTGCACCAGGCGCGGCCCCACAATGGGGGCCGTGGACGGCTCGCAAAATGCGCCGTCACCCATTTACTTGGAACCGGCGGCCACTGTCGGTTATGATGAGGGACGTTCTGTAGAAGTACGCCGATGTCCAGTTCGCATCCACCAGGTCAATGGGGTCGATTCCCCGCAACGCGACCGCGCCGCAACCGCCGGACGCCATGGCTGCGCCGCCTCACCGCTGAGCATGCGCTTGGCGTCGACGACCTGATCTGGCCGGTGTTCGTACACGACGGTGACAACCTGCGCACACCGGTGGCGTCGATGCCCGGTGTTGATCGGCTGTCGATCGATATTCTCATCGATGCGGTCGGCCGGGCCAGGGATCTGGGCGTCCCGGCCGTCGCTATATTTCCCGTGACCGACCCCACCAGGAAAACGCCCGACGGTGACGAGGCGCTCAACAGCGACAACCTCGTCTGTCGCACCGTGCGCGCCGTCAAGGCGGCCCATGACGACATCGGTGTGATCTGTGACGTCGCGCTCGACCCGTACACGATCCACGGCCAAGACGGGCTCATGCGCAACGGGTGCGTGGACAATGACGAAACGATCGAGGTGCTGTGCAGGCAGGCGGTCGTGCAGGCCGAGGCCGGCTGCGATGTCATCGCGCCGTCAGACATGATGGACGGACGCGTCGGCGCGATTCGCAAAGCACTCGACGGCGCCGGGTTCGACCACGTCGCCATCATGTCCTACGCCGCCAAGTACGCATCGGCCTTCTACGGCCCGTTCCGCGACGCGGTCGGGTCGGCGACGAGCCTCGGCGCTGCCGACAAGCGTACCTATCAAATGAACCCAGCCAACACGAACGAAGCGTTGCGCGAAGTCGCACTCGACCTCGCCGAGGGCGCCGACATGATCATGGTCAAACCGGGCATGCCCTATCTGGACATCGTCCGCCGCATCAAGGATGCGTTCGCCGTGCCGACGTTCGCTTACCAGGTCAGCGGCGAGTACGCCATGCTCACCGCCGCGGCCCAAAACAGCTGGATCGACCACGACAAGGCCGTGACCGAGTCACTGATCGCCTTCAAACGCGCCGGCGCCGACGGCATCTTGACCTACTTCGCCCTCGAAGCCGCCGAACGATTGCGGCAGCAATAGCCGGTCGCCGTAGCGAGATGCCTGTCAATCGCGAGCCACGTTGGTAGTAAAATAGGACAAGCCGGGTCGAGCGAGAGACACGGGCCGCGACGCGGGTACACATGAGATTATCTGCCAGGAGATTGATGCATGGACATTGACCTGGAACCGCGTAAGCGTGAGGTGGTTTCCCGATTGCTCGCCCGCCTGATCGATCAGGGCACGGCGCGGGTGCTGGTCAGGCCTTATGGGGGCGGATCCGGAGAATGGTTTGGCGGGGGCAATGTGCTGGCTGACGAGGCCGGCGTACTCTGGCTGGGCGGGCGCTATCGCACACCCGGTGATTCGCGCACGGGGACTGACGCGGGTCAACGTGGGCTCGAGTTCGCCATTTTTCGCAGCGATGATCATGGCCAATCGTTCACGAAGGTGCTGAACTGGTCCAAGCAGGATTTGTCGCGACAAGGCGAATCGATCGTGTCGATAGAGGGCGCCGCGTTGCACCGGCTGGCGAACGGCACAGTGGAGTTGTTCATCTCGACGGAGAATCTGCGCCGCTATCCTGAACCGCTCGCCAGCTACCAGAAGCCGGGCACGGGCGTGTGGACCATCGGCCGCATGGTGGGTGAATCGGTCGAGCGATTGGACTCCGCAACGCTCGGGTCGGTGCTGGAATGCCCGGATCGACCTGCGTACCTGCACGTGAAGGATCCGATCGTGTTCGACGATCAGGCGCTGGGCACGGTGATGCTGTTCTGTTCGCACCCGTTTGCATGGAGTTCAGCCAACACGGGTTTGGCTGTGCGGGCCCCGGGCGCTGATCAGTTCGAGGTCCGGTCGTGGCAGGTGGTCGAGCGTGGCGTGGTGTGGGACGTGGCGTCAACCCGGATCACAAGCCGGCTGTGTGTTCCCTCATTGGGACTGTTCGCGGATGAGCCGCCTTGCTCGATCTATTTCTACGACGGCTGCGAATGCTTCCGCGAACACGAGCAGCACGCCACGGCTCACAGCCGGCCGCGCGGTTATTCCTGCGAGGAATTGGGTGGTGCGATGGTCGGGTGGGACAAGAATTTTCCGCAGATGCACCGGCTGTCTGAGTTGCAGCCGATGTTCGTATCACCGCACGGCAGCGGGTGCAGCCGCTACGTCGATGTACTTCGCACACCGCGAGGCCTGTTCGCCACCTGGCAGCAATCCCAGCCGGATGGCTCGCAACCGCTGGTGGGGCATTGTCTGACCATGGACGAGGTTGAATCCATCCTGCAAGGCGCGTAGTCCGACGCCGTTGCAGGCAATTCCGGTCGGTCGCCTTGACCCTCGATTTGCCTTTATGCCTTGGCCTTGTCGACCCTCCGCTTCCTGGTCTTGCGTATGAACTCGATCTTGTTGTGGTGCTCGGCGGCGAGGTCGGGCCGGTTGAGCTGTTGGCGGTAGATACGTTCGAGCCAGCGGTGAGGCTCGACGGACATCGGTGCGATCTTGAGCGTGGTCTCGAACGCCTCGATCGCGCGCTCGTACATGTGAAGCCGGGTCAGCGCTATGCCGAGGCGATGATGCGCACCGGGGAAGTGATGCAACAGGCCGACAGCAATCAATGAGTGCTCGGCGGCCTCCGTCGGCTTGCCCAACCGCAGCAACGCGCTGGCCAGGCCATCGTGCGCCACGGCGCTGTCACCATCAATATCGAGTGCCTTGCGAAAGGCACGGCGCGCGTCTTCCCATCGCCTGCTGCGCCGATACACCCGGCCGATCTGGATGTGCAGACCAGGCAGGCGAGGTTCGGTTTTTTCCGCCTCACGCAGATGAGCCAACGCCTGCTTGTCATGGCGCTCGGCGTATTCGAGTTCGCCCAGCAGCAGCAGTGCCTGCGGAGTGACCCGCACGTCCAGATGGCGCAATCGATCCTGTTGCATATCGATCCGCCGCTCGGCACGCTCGAGCATCTGCGGCGTGATACGCAGCATGTGGCGGGGCGGGGGATCCGATCCACCATCTTGCGCTCCCTGCTGATCGACACCGGTCTTGCGCTCCGCGTTTTCCGGTTTTGACATGGGCAACGGTGCAGCGCGGCCGTCAGAGATCGCAACCTCTTCCTTCTTTTGCCATTCGACCCGCTTGTGCAACATCTTGCGGCGTCGCTCAAGGCTCTCGACGCCCTGCTCGGCTTGTTTCTGGGCGCCATCAAGAATCTGTTCGATCACCCACCTGGCATCGGGCCGGCGACGCTGCTCGATGTAGCAACGCGCTAATTGCAGAGCGAACCGCATTTGCTGCGGCGCTGCCGCGACCATATCTTCGAGAAGACTTGTCGCATCGTCCAACTGGCCGCCATCTAGGTACGCACATGCCAGGTTGTACTTTGCCTCTTGTTTGGTCTGTTCGGCAGCGCGTTCGGCATTGGCGTCCGGCTTGTCGATGTAACCCAGGTCTACCAGTTGCTGGACCGCTTCGCGGGCTTCAAATGGGTTCTCGCGTTTGTCCCTGGGATGCATGCCTGCCTCTCCCTCGACATTCTCCCAGCTTTCGATGCGCGGCAGCCACACGTCCTGATCTTCCAATGCCTGAACCAGCGGCTTGCCGTCCATATCGTTGGCGACCGGAAGGCCATACAAAGTCAGAATCGTGGGTGTCACATCAAGCAGGCTGGCGCCGTACACGCGATCGCCCTTCTTGATGCCCGGGCCCTTCATGATCAAGATCCCGTACTCACGGTGCCACACCGCCGGCCCCGCCGGCTCACGCGGCGTGCCCCGGGGACGAAGGTGGTCGCTGTGGAACCCATGGTCCGAGCAGAGGACCACCGTTGAATCCTCACCCGCCAGTTCCAGCATCCGGTGCAGCATCAGGTCGTGGAACCGATATACGCCGACGACCACGTCCTTGTAGATCTCGAAGTCCTCGTCGCAAACCTGGTCTATCTTCGGCGGGTTGTACTTCATGAAGGCGTGGCAGAAGTGATCGATTGCCGGGTTGTACACGCCCATGAAGTCCCACGGGCGATTCTCCATGACCCACGTCGCCGCCGAGTGGATATTGACCATCTCGCACATCAACTTGGCAAACACGGCCAATCGGTGGTCCTTGTCCTGATCAATCTTCGCTGCGTTTGGGATAAAAGGCAGAATCTGCTCGGCAACCAGTTCGGTCGGGTGAATGCGGAGGTTGGCCATCGTGTCGGCCAGGTCGCCCGGATAAACCGATTCATCAGGCAGTTTCCAGTCTTCGGGTTTCTGGGTCGTCACGCGGTCGTAAAGATTGGTTACATAGGCGCCGTTGATCGGCTCAGCCGGGTGCGAGCAAAACCAACCGACCTGATGCGTGCGGTAATCCTTCTGCGTGAGGATGTTCCAGATTGCCTTGCACGTTCGCGTCGTGCTCGACGACGGGCGGATACCCTTGCCGTCGGGCAACGGCTCGGTAAACCCGTGGATGCCGTGCTTGTAAGGGCGCTTGCCCGTCGCAATAGACGTCCACAGCATCGGCGAGAGAATCGGATTGAGTGTGGCGATGTTGCCCCACACGCCCTCGTCCATCAACGCCTTGAGCGTAGGCATCGCACCCTGTTCGATCAGCGGATGGATCATCTTCCAGTCCGCAGCATCCCAGCCGATCAGCAGAATCTTCTTACGCACCGTCTCGGGCGCCGTCGAATCATCGCCCTGTTGAACCACTTTCTGCTGCCTCCGGGAGAAATGTGAGCGTTTGCTGATTCGCCTCATGGCAGACCGGCGCGTGGGGGGATTGGCCTGCCTCCCGGTTGCCGTCGTGTTGCCAAAACCCACCGACCCCCTGAGGCCCCAAGTGGTACAAACGCCCGCCAAATCCACGTTAAACCTACAATATAACGCGCAGAAAGCAATTCAGAGCCGATGGTTATGATTATCGGGATCTACCGTGCGTGTGCCGACGATACGAAGCGACACCGGCGCGGCCGGTCTTTACGACGCCTGCCGTTTTCGCCTACGCAAAGCCGCGACGCCTGCGGCACCCAGTGCCAACAGACCCAGATGTGTCGGCTCGGGGATCACGCCGCTGGACGACATCTCGGCGATTACATCATGGGACGGCGGCGGCAGGTGCCCGGCGCCGATCGGTGTGTTCGGATTGCTCTCGTAGGCGTAGCCGGTAATCGTGCCCGACTCCATGGCGTTATCGACCTCCACCGCAATCCACCCAAAGTGCGTGGTGGCGTCGATCTGGAACTTGGCACCGATAAACCCGGAAGGCGTGCCGGTGTAGGTATCCTCGTTCCATGGCCCGATCTCTATTCCATACCTCATCGTCGCGGCGCTTTGAACGATCCCGAGGTTTGGATTGATCATGCTCGTACCGGGCGATTGTCCGATCGGCGAACTGAAGGCGAGTCGTGAAGCGTACACGTAATCATCTAAGAAATAGCCCACCACGCTGTTGCCCGTTGCAGCCTTGACGCCCATCATATTGGTTGTCGTGAACACACCCTGCACCGAAGCACCATGAAAGATGAAGATGTCGTCGCCGGTGGTGTCGTTGTCCGTACCGTCGAAGTCGATGCCGAACCCGCCGGGAAAGTTGTTGAACAGCGGGATGTTAAGCGGCGAGTTGGCAATGATGACCGCATCGGCGCTCTGCGCCGCGGCACCGGCAGCGACAGCCGCGACCATGGCCGAGTACGTCTGCAAACGCTTGTGCAACCACGCACGACGCCCGCCGGGCTTGCGGCTGGTCCCCGCTGGTTTCTGTCTATGACCCATCAACCTGTCCTCCTTGCCCATCGCATCGACCATTACACCGCAAGCAATCGGTGGCGGCACTATTCCCACGGAACGGCGATTGGCAGTCGGAACCCCCCAGCCCAGTAAAGCACAGGTGCGCCTTCTCTCTCGTAGTAAGTACGATACCCCACGAATCCCCCAGCGTCAAGATAATTCCCGGTTAAACCCCACAATCACCTGTTTATTCGGGGCAGCTAGGTCACAGGTTGCCCATCTTCGCACGGTGGTGATTGGTGAACCAAGCCCGGGCTTGGCGGCGTCCCACGCAGAGGCGCATCACGTATCCGTCGATTCCGCTGCCGGCCAGTCATCGGGCCAACGTATGGCCGAGAGGTCCGGATCCAGCGGGTGCCAGAGGTCCAATTCCGAGATAGTCAATTTGCGATCATTGGGCTTATCCAGATGTTTCGGCAGGGGCTGGGCGCGGCCGGGCACACCCATGACCAGGCTTGCCTCCGGGACATCGTCCGCCACGACCGTGCCCGCAGCGATGAAACTACACCGACCAATGGTCACACCGGGCAACACGGTGGCGCCACCGCCGATCATCACTTCGTCCTCGATCGTGGCGCCCCGCGGCGCGGGATCCGGCTCGATGCGGCCGGGATAACGATCGTTGAGAAACGTCACGCCCGGCCCGACGAACACGTGATCGCCAAACCAAGTCCGCGACGGGATATAGGTGTGCGACATGATGCGCACGCCGTCGCCCATCCGAACGACTCCCTCGATCGTCGAGTGGTTGCAGAGCGTGCAATGGTTTCCGATCCGAACCTTTGCCCGGATCACCGCGTAATGGCAGGACTGGAAATAATCCCCGATCGTGACATCACCGTAAATGATCGTCCCTTTGCGCAGGATACCGTGCGCGCCGATAATCGTGCCGCCACAATCGTTGTGGTATCGAAACCCGACGGTGACATCGGGCTCGACGATGGTACCTGCTCCGATCGTCGCATTGTCGAACTCGGTTTGCGATTCAAGCGGCACCGGCGCGGCTGAATCTGGTGATTGACGATCCATCTGCGTAATTTCCTTTACACGATCCAGATTGGGCTGGTCCAGGCGCGGTTGCCGTCACGCTGGGTGACGCGCAGGTAATAATAATCGCCGGCGGTCGCGGCGACGGCATCGGTCCATTTCGAGCGGACATGGTCGGCATCGAGGCTCAACACGGATACATCCTCATTGTTCTTGACCACGGCGATCGAGTCGAGCCGAGCCGTACCCCAGACGTTAAAGTGCAACTCGCACGGTCTGGACCGATTGGGCCAGGCGACCTCACTGCCCATCGGGTGGCCCTCGATAAATGTCTCGACGATGATCCTTTCACCGGTGGTGGCGTAGCATCGCCGGGCTTTGATTGCCTCGAAAATACTGCGGCGGGTCAATTCCTTGGCCCAGACGGCGGCGTACCCCGCCTTGTAGGGCATAAAGTCCATGCGATCGCTGCACGGCAGGCTGCGGCCGGGCATGCCGGCGTGGCTGTCCGAGCCGCCAATCACGCCGATCTTGTAGCCCCGCGCCCACGCTTCCTGAGCGCCGCCGGTCATCTCGCGCAACACGGCCCAGCCGTCGGTGCCGGCTTTTTCGCACGAGCCCCAGATCGAGTGGATTTCCATGACCGGCTCAAGAGCGGGGTCGTAGCAGTCCCAGTTGAGCCACATCTTGACATGGTGCGGTATGAGCAGCACATCGCTGCGCCCCGTGTAACGTTTCTGGATGCTGGGGGTCTGCATGTCCACCAGCCCGTCGCCACGCTCGTTGGGCCGTCCCGCCTCGATGCCGGGTTCGGCTTCATCCGCCGCGAACACGACATTGCGATGCCCGTGTACGTTGTCGCCCAACTCCACGCCCTGGAAAGTGACGTACCTGCCGGGCACGGCGGCGGCCAAGGCGGCATTCACCGCGTCGGGCCAGATGTCCTTGGCGATGCTCATCGTGTCGGTAACAGCGCAAAAATCCAGCCCGGCAATATCACGAGCGTAGGCGTGGCACTGCTGCGGCGTGCCGCAACTGATGCCGACTCGTTCCCCGGGGTTCCAACCGTGATATTGTGACTGCCCGTGCAGATCTCCCCAGAACAATTGGTGGCCATCATCGCGAACCAACGTCGGGTTGCTCTGCGCTTCAAGTTGAAGATTAGGATCGCGTACGTGCACACGCAGCGCACCAGCCGAGTCCTTTGTCGCGGACAATTCAGGCACATCAATCCGCAGTGAATCGGCCGCTTGATTGACGGCCACGTTCCGCGATTCATCATCGTTTGAATCGGAGCCAACCGTGAGCGTCTCGACCCGCGGCGCCGGCTCGGGCCGGGCTTTGACCTTGTCGGTATAAACGATCTTGATGGACGCGGTCTGACTCTTCCTGATAATTGACGGCGCAATCACATCCATGCGCGTGGCCCCACCACCGTGAACCTGCGCATACCAAGGCGAGCCGGGCACCTCGATGAACGGTCCGGCGCCCCCCGCGTCGATAAACGCGAGAAAACAAACCCGCTCTTCAGGAAACGTCTGCACGCTTGCCGACAGCGGCTTCTCGTCCGGGTCACCGTACGTCACGACGATCTGGTCGCCCGGTTTCAATCCGGCGTCTTCGAGTGTCACGGTGATCCACCACCGATCAAAATCGCGCAACCAGTTAGGCGGAAACGCCCACGGCTTGCGGAACCGGGCCTCGGCCTCGAGCAGTGCCACCGCCTCCGTCTGCGTATGCAGCGTTACCGTGGTGTTGACGCGGTCGTAATCGGTGTAAGTCCGATCTTTGCCGCGGGCGTATTCGCTCCAGAAGTAATACTGGGCTGGCTCGGGCCTAGCCCAACTGATGTTGGGCAATCCAATCCGTAATCGTGCGCCCTCGGGCAATACCGTCGCACCAACGGTGTACCGAAACAACACGGTCACCGGTTCACCCGCGATCAGCGGCGCATCAAAATCGATCTCGATCCGATCGGATCCCGTCTGATCGGCCATAACGCCATAAACCCAAGTGAATATCGCTGTAACCGAGGTGAAACTGTACAAGGCAGCGCAGCGATTGTAAATGCCGGCCAACTTGGGTTCGGGGTGCCAGTCCGCATCGTTATTGAACATTGAACGCACATGTCCGCGCACGATTCCTCGCACAGCAAGTCAACCCGACCACGCACACACGACGCGCCGGAAAGTTCAAGGATGCCGGTAAAATCAGGTGACTGATCACAGACGGCGGCAGATGCCGGCAGCGCAAAAAACAACCCCGACGCCTTTGGGGCGACGGGGTTGGTATAAGCCGGCAACGACCTACTTTCCCGCGGAGGCAGTATCATCGGCGCAACGGGCTTAACTGCTGAGTTCGGGATGGGATCAGGTGTGGCCCCGTTGCTGTGATCACCGGCAAGCATCCGTAAAACCTGTCGGTCTTGCAGATGCTGGGGTCTGGGGGAGTACATCCCACTCAAGTGGGACGCGGCGCCGAGTTTTGGTTCCGGGTTTCGGTCCCCCGGGGGTGTGAAACTTTGGTGTTGAGTTCCTTTTGGAGTGTTGCAGACCGATTTGGATATCGGTCCATGGTCGGAGTGATCAAGCAATCGACCGTTAGTACCGCTCCGCTGAAGGCATTTCTGCCCTTACACTTGCGGCCTATCAACCCGGTAGTCTTCCGGGGGTCTGTCGCGATACCCGAAGGTACCGCATGCAACCCTAATCTTCGGAGGGGCTTCCCGCTTAGATGCTTTCAGCGGTTATCCCTGCCACACTTAGCTACCCAGCGATGGACCTAGCGGTCCAACTGGCGCACCAGGGGTGTGTCCTTCCTAATCCTCTCGTACTAGGGAAGAATTCCGTCAAGGTTGCTGCGCCCACGGCAGATAGGGACCGACCTGGCTCACGCCGGTCTGAACCCAGCTCGCGTACCACTTTAATGGCTGAACAAGCCAACCCTTGGGACCGCCTTCAGCCCCAGGATGTGATGAGCCGACATCGAGGTGCCAAACCGCATCGCCGCTATGGACGCTCGGATGCGATCAGCCTGTTATCCCCGGGGTACCTTTTATCCGTTGAGCTATAGCCCTTCCACACGGGACTACAGGATCACTAAGGCCCGCTTTCGCGACTGCTTGACATGTACGTCTTGCAGTAAAGCCGGCTTATGCCCTTGCACTCGACACGCGATTTCCAACCGCGCTGAGCCGACCTTTGCACTCCTCCGTTACTCTTTGGGAGGAGACCGCCCCAGTCAAACTACCCAGCTAGCAGGGTCCCTCGCCCGGATTCACGGGACGAGGTTAGGTCACAAGTATATTCAGGGTGGTATTTCAAGGGCGGCTCGGCCACGACCGGAGTCGCGGTTTCAAAGCCTCCCACCTATCCTACGCAGAACATGCTCGTGGCCAATACCAGCCTATAGTAAAGGTCCACGGGGTCTTTCCGTCTTGCCGCGGGTACGCGGTATCTTCACCGCGTCTTCTATTTCACCGAGTCGGTTGTTGAGACAGTGCTCCAGTGGTTACGCCATTCATGCGCGTCGGAACTTACCCGACTAGGAACTTCGCTACCTTAGGACCGTCATAGTTACGGCCGCCGTTTACCGGTGCTTCGGTCGTGAGCTTTTCCAAGCGAACCCAGATAACCCACTTCCTTAACATTCCGGCACCGAGCAGGCGTCAGACTGTATACATCCTCTTGCGAGTTAGCACAGTCCTGTGTTTTTGATAAACAGTCCCCAGAGCCTTTTCTCTGCGCCCTTTCCCCGAAGGGACGAGGGCCCCCTTATTGCGAACGTACGGGGTCAATTTGCCTAGTTCCTTAACAACCGTTCTCTCGAGCGCCTGAGGTTATTCACCACGCCTACCTGTGTCAGTTTTAGTACGGATTCATCGGGGATTCACCGCCGCTATTTCGTGGAACCTCCGCTATGGGCTTCGGGATCAAAATGCCCTCGGCCTTGCGGCACGCACACGTCTGATCGTGCGACCCACTTAAGAGATCCGTCACGTCGGCTTCTAACCCGACAAAGTGCAGGAATATTAACCTGCTGTCCATCGGCTACGCCTTTCGGCCTCGCCTTAGGGACCGACTAACCCTGAGCGGATTTACCTTGCCCAGGAAACCTTAGGCTTTCGGCGAGCAGGATTTTCACCTGCTTTATCGTTACTCAAACCGGCATAATCACTTCCTGCCGCTCCACGCTGCGTTATCGCAGCGCTTCGCCGCTGACAGGAACGCTCCTCTACCGCTTGTGCAAGCACAAGCCCGCAGCTTCGGTTCACCACTTATTCCCGATCATTATCGGCGCCAGAATCCTCGACCAGTGAGCTGTTACGCACTCTTTAAATGGTGGCTGCTTCTAAGCCAACATCCTGGCTGTCTCTGCATTCTGACTTCCTTAAGAACTAAGTGGTGATTGGGGACCTTAGCTGGCGGTCTGGGTTGTTTCCCTTTCGTCCACGGAGATTATCCCCCGCAGACTGACTCCCACGACAGGGGTCTGTGGTATTCGGAGTTTGGTTGGGGCGGGTAGCGGGTTAGGCCCCCGATCCCATCCAGTAGCTCTACCCCCACAGACTGTTACGTGAGGCTAGCCCTAAAGCTATTTCGAGGAGAACGAGATATCTGCGAGTTTGATTAGACTTTCACTCCTCCCCACAGCTCATCGGATAACTTTTCAACGTTAACCCGTTCGGTCCTCCAGGAGGTTTTACCCTCCCTTCAACCTGGCCATGGGTAGATCACTCGCTTTCGCGTCTAACCCCTGCGACTTGACGCCCTTTTAAGACTTGCTTTCGCTTCGGCTACGCCAGGGTATGGCTTAACCTTGCCACAGAAGCTAACTCGCCGGTTCATTATGCAAAAGGCACGCCGTCACCCGCCCAAAGGCGGGCTCCGACCGTTTGTAAGCGCGCGGTTTCAGGTACTTTTAACTGCCCTTATCGGGGTTCTTTTCAACATTCAATCACCCTACTGGTTCGCTATCGGTCGTCAAGGAGTATTTAGCCTTGGGGGGTGGACCCCCCAGATTCACACGGAGTTTCACGGGCTCCGCGCTACTCTGGAACACCTAGGCCGTCTTTGTCCCACGCTACAGGACTGTCACCTTCTTTGGTTGGGCTTTCCATCCCATTCGCACAAGCCGCAGACGTGCCATGTCGGTGCCCACAACCCCGCCCCGAAGGGCGGTTTGGGCTGTTCCGTTTTCGCTCGCCGCTACTGACGGAATCGAGGTTTCTTTCTTTTCCTCTGGTTACTTAGATGTTTCAGTTCACCAGGTTCGCCTCCATGCCCTATGCATTCAGGCATGGATATCCGCATAAAGCGGATGGGTTTCCCCATTCGGAGATCCCAGGATCACAGCTTGGTTGCCAGCTTCCCTGGGCTTATCGCAGGCTCCAACGTCCTTCATCGCCTCTTGACGCCAAGTCATCCACCGCGCGCCCTTAGTAGCTTGATCACGCCGACCGAGGACCGATACGCCATCGACAAAACCATCGACGGCACACGACATCGGATCCGGCATTGCAAGCTCCTCAGGAACTTCAATCACTCGGTTTCACAAATCGATAAAACTCGACAATATCCACTTTTCAAAGAGCAAGGTCAGCGGGGCTTTCACCTTCGCTGAACCTCCCGCTCACGCAGGCCGCGTCGTTCGCGACGACGCGTTTAAACTTCTCCGTCCGCCGCTCCGCTGACGGGGCGACACAACACGGAGTGAGCCGCGTAATGTACCGGCCGACCGGGACATGTCAAGTCGTCGGTGATGCACACCGTTTTTCCACGCCTCGGCCGGAGCGCAGATCGCAAGGGGAAATTGTCAGCGGCCCGACCGCACGGGGCGTGATCAGCGCAAACTGGCAAGCGAGGGCCCGTGGAGCCCCCCGCCACCGCCGGCCGGCCACAATGAATGTAAATTACTGATAACAATAATTTTATAATATTTGATCCGCCGGGAGAACTGTGGCCGATTATCGCATAGGATAGACTGCATGATCGGACATATCGAATCGTTTCGCCGCAAGCTCCAATCCAACAAGTTGTGCCTCGGCAGCGCCGTGACTTTCACGGATCCGGCCGTCACCGAGGCAATGGCGGGGAGCGTGGACTTCATGTGGATCGACCTTGAGCACACTGCCCTGACCATCGAGTCCATGGTTGGCCACCTGATCGCCGCCCGGGCCGGCGGCGTACCCGGCATCGTTCGCATCCCGAGCGGTGAGATCGGGTGGATCAAGAAGACGCTCGACTCCGGCGCCGACGGCATCATTCTGCCACGGTGCAATTCAGCCGCCGACGTACGGGACTTCGTTTCGTCCTGCCGCTACCCGCCGATGGGCACGCGTGGCTTCGGCCCACGCCGAGTCACGGAATACGGACGGATCCAGGCGATGGAATACGTGACGTGGGCCAACCGCAACCTGTTCGTCATCGCCCAGATCGAGACGGCAGGCGCCCTCGATGAGATTGACGAGATCGTTGCCATTGAGGGTCTTGACTCCCTGGTCCTCGGTCCGTTCGATCTGTCCGGTTCCATCGACCAGCTTGGCAACATCAACGGTCCCGTCGTGACCGAAGCCATCCAAACGATCGTGAAGAAAGCCCGCGATGCCGGCAAGTTCATCGGCTGCGGCGTTGGCTCCGATCCCGACTTCGCCAAGAAGATCGCCAAGTGGGGCGTGCAGTGGATTCATGTCGGTTGCGATTACGAGTACGTGCGTTTCGCACCCGATACAATCTTCAGGCAGATTCGCGGGAAGGACTGATACCTGATTTATCAACCCCGCGCATGGCGATAGCACAGTGCGACCCGCTCCCATCGATTAAGCCACGGGTTACTTCACAGTCGAGCACCGCTCAATCGTATTTTGGATGGACTCTCGGACCAACCGATCCTACCCAGTCTGATGCTCTTGGGTGCGCAACGAAGCGGATCGGTTCAGACAGGATCAACCGGATGAGCCTTGGAGTGTGGAGTCGTGGAGTGCTGGAATGCGGATACCTCCAACACTTCAGTACTCCTATCGCTGATCAACGGGTGCGATCATCCTGTCCGTCTGGTTATACTGCCTGATCCTTTTCACATGTGAAAGCCGTTCGAGAATGGCGGCGGCGATGATCTCGTGACCGTACTGAGTAGGATGGCAATGATCTAGAAATAGCTTTGATGGCTGACGCGCTTGGATGCGCTCGAATTCTTCTCGCAGTTCGCTGTAAAACCTCTCATTCACGTCGAGGGTCGGGACCGACGCGCACGTACAAACATCGAGTATGACCTGAACGATGTCTGGATTCGCGCGAGTGCCTCGCTTGTCGTGCTGAGACGCCACGAGCAGTTCCTCTTGCCCCTTTGCCTGATCACCCATAGCCAGCAACGTCATTCCGAGCGCGTAGCGGGACATCGCGTATTCATCGTCGATCGCGTGCAAAGCGCCAAAACTGACAAGGGCTTGCGGCCATTGCCCCACATTAACATGGAATTTAGCACGCTCGAAGAGTTCGTCCCATTCTGCTGGCCTTGCCTGATAGGCTGCGTTATGTTTCGAATCTCCAGGTGAGACCAAAAGATTGGCAACCGCCGGTACCACGAGAAGCTCAACGCCGCGCGTCCGGCAATGGGCAATCATCCGTTCGACATTTGCTTCGAGAAACTTGATTCGACGCGTGTACTGCTCGGCCGATCGAATCAACGGGAACTGTGCATTGCCGAGGAAGTGAGGTGGAAGCTTCGGCCGCCACGTAATGTCGGGCAATATGGACCTCAGCCCATTTGCGACGCGAAACTGCCGCGCGATGTGTCCCAATCGCGCCATGTGGG
>CAUYYV010000023.1:0-19233 GCA_963577075.1 Phycisphaerae bacterium | reverse complement strand
AGCCGTGGCGGTCGGCAAGCATGATCGCCTCGACCAGCCACGCCGGCGCCCACTTCGACGTGCCGGTGTAGAGCACCTTGCCTTGCCGCACCAGGTCGTCGAGGGCGCGCAGAGACTCTTCCAATGGCGTTGATAGATCGAAAAAATGCATCTGGTACAGGTCGATTCGATCAGTGCGCAACCGCCGCAGGCTGCGCTCGCACTCACGCATAATGTGATATCGCGAGCTGCCCACGTCGTTGGGGCCTGGGCCCATCGGCTCGGAGCACTTGGTGGCAAGCACGACATCGTCACGGCACTTCTGGTCGGCGATCACCTGCCCGACTATCTGCTCGCTGGTGCCGCGGTTGTAATGGTTGGCGGTGTCGAGGAAGTTGATCCCCGCGTCGCGTGCCGCGCCGATGATGCGGCCCGAGTCATCGGCATCTGTCGCGCCGCCGAAGTGCATGCAACCCAGGCACAATGCCGAAACCTTCACGCCACTTCGGCCCAGCGGGCGATATTCCATGACAGACCTTTCGTGTTCAAACTCTCGTCATGCCCGCTTGCAGGGCATGCACGTACCGCAGAATACTCAGAACGCGTCGGGCAGGGCAGGCATCTTCTCGAAATTCAGGCTAAATACACCAGGAAAAAACGATATCGGCTGAAGGTCGCTGCGACCATGGTCGGCGCCGTGCTCCACTGCTCGGTCATGTCACTTTCCAGATCATCGTGAGTTTGCTCGTCTTCACAACCCGTCATCAGTTGGATCCCGCAGGGTGATCGGCTCATCCGTAACCAGACTAATCCTGTGACGTGACGCTTACCCGCAGCGGCGAGAGCGTGTCGAGATGCACGTCGCGCTGCGGATAGGCGATGACAATGTCCGACTCGCGACAGAGACGGTCAATGCGGAAGCGCAGGTCACTGCGTATCATGCGAAGTTGCATCTCGAGGCTTACGCTGGCCCAGAAGTAAACGTCAAAAATGAGCGCGTTGTCGCCGAAATCCTCGAAGATGATGATCGGATTCGGATCCGCGAGGATGTTCTCGTGCTCCTCGGCCGCTCGGCGGATCAGTTCGGCGACACGATCCGTCGGCGAGCCGTACTGTACGCCCACGCGGACGGTCGAGCGGATGTTGCGATCGACCAGCGTCCAGTTGACCACGATGTTTTCGAGCATAAAGCTGTTGGGCACGAGCATATCGACGCCGTCGGTGCGGCGTATACGCGCGCACCGGGCGCCGATCGATTTGACCGTGCCGAGCTGCTTCTCGATCTCGACAAGGTCGCCTATGCGCACCGGGCGTTCGAGCATGAGAATCCAGCCGCTGATGAAGTTGTTGATGATGTTCTGCGCGCCGAACCCGACGCCGATCGCCACGGCACCGCCGAGAAAGGCGAACATTGTGATCGGCACCTCCATAATCTGCAGGGTCGTCAGCAGCAGGGTGACCAGCAGGGTGTAGAAGAGCACCTTCTGGACGGCGTGCCCGGCGCCGGCGCCGACCCGCTGTTGAATTCGTCGCCCGATCAGCTTTGCGATGATCGCGCTGACGATCAGGCCGAGCACCAGCACGATGATCGACAGCACGAGCTGGCCGGTATGGATATCGCGGCCATCGCCGAGCTGGATGAGCCTGGCGTTCCAGATCCTGTCAAACCAGTGTTCCAGCGTGGGCACCCCGGTGTTTGCGGCGGGTAGAATCATGCAGATATGATGCAATGCGCATCGATCAATCACAAGTCGGCCGCTGCCGCAAAATATCACGCCGAACGATTCATCCAGCCTCGCCCCGCGGATTTCACGTAGCGTGCAGCCGTGCGCCGCAGCGCGCCGATTATAATTGGCGGTGACGCGACGGTGGCCGAGCATGTAATGGCTGATCCGAACCATCGGCCGCCACGAACCTCGCGGTGTCGACAACAAGGGCCTGGTGCTGAAACGGTTTGCCAGCGACATCCTGTGCTGCCTGTTGCTGGCGGGTCTCGCCCTGGCGGTGGCGGTACCGGCGTATCGGTGCAACTTCGAGCCTCACGACGAGGGATTCCTCGCCCACGGCGCAGATCGCGTGCTGCAGGGCCAGGTGCCGCACCGCGATTTTTTCAGTTACCAGCCCCCCGGATCGTTCTACGCGGTCGGTATGGTGTTCACGCTGTTCGGCGAATCGCTGATCGCGCTGCGCGCGGCCGGCGTGGGCGTGGCCGTTGCGATCGTGCTGCTCGTCTACATGTTGTCGAGGCAATTCGCCGGCGCGTTGATAGCGCTGGCTGCCGCCATCCCGGCGACGGCGATAGGCATGCGGTATTTCTACTACGTACCCTTTGCAGCCTGGCAGGGCGTACTCGCGTGTCTGCTGGCGGCGTTCTGCGTGCTGCGCAGCGGCGCGACGGGCGGGCGCGGCTGGGCGTTTGCCGCCGGACTGGCGACCGCCGCGGCCATGATGCTGAGGCACGACCAGGCGCTTTACCTTGTCATCAGCGTGGCGGCGTACGCCGCCACGCTGAGATTCGCGGCCCGACGCGAAGGCGGCAAGCCGCGACCCGGCCGCATGATCGTTTACTGGATGGCCGGCATTGCGACGCCGATGCTGCCGGTTGCGCTGCTGTGCCTGGTGGCGGGCGCCGCGTCGGACATGATAGAACAATTGATTGTCTACCCGCTGACGGTTTATGCGAAGACGAGCGCCGTGCCCATGCCGGCCATAGATTCGGGGCTTTCCGCGCAAGAGAATCTTGTCACCCTGCTCTTTTATCTGCCGCCGGCGGTTGTCATCCTGACCGGGGCTTGGCTTGTCACCCGCGTCATGGACCGCCGGTTCGGGCTGTGCGAAGCGCGTGTGACGTTTCTCACGGTATTCACCGGTCTGTTCTATTGTCAGGTTGTTACCCGTTCGGATATGCACCATCTGTTGATCACGCTGTCGCCATTTTTCGTGCTCTGCGGCTGGTGGATGGCCGCGTCGGCCGAAAAACTGCGTCCGGCCATCGCCGGCATGACCGTCAGGGTCACGCACGCGACGAATGCAGGACTTGCCTCGACGGCCGTGATCGTGCTGGTTGCGCTGGCCGCGGGCGGCTCGTACTGGTCGTATGTGCGCCCGGCATTGATGCCGGCGCTGCCGCAACCGTCGCGGGCGGCTCGGATCGAACGCGGCCCCATTGTGCTTTCGCCCGACGGTGCGACCTATCTCGAAGCGGTGGTGGCGGCCATTACCGAACACGCGCCGCCCGACCGCTCGATCCTCGTGCTGCCCTATCAGCCGGTGCTCTACTTCCTGTCGCAGCGTCGCAACCCGACGCGATGGCTGTACCTCTGGAAAGGCGATCAGGGCGAGCAGGACCACAGGGAATTGATCGACCAGGCGAAAGCCGACCCGCCCGCGCTGATCCTGATTGTCGAGCCGGACAAGGTGCGTGGCGATGCGCCCATCATCATGGACTGGGTGCAGCGCGAGTACCGCTTGGCCGACGAGTTGGACCCGATCTCGTTCTACCTGCCCGCCGGCCCGTAACGCGGCCGCCGGCGCCACACCAGCCACCAGCGCGCGAACACCCAGGCGACCAGCCAGGCGCCGGCCATCGCCATCAGCTTTATGCCCCGTGTAAAACCTATCGGCGCATAGCGAAACTCGATGGTGTGACGCCCCTTCGGCACGCGCACGCCGCGCAATGCGTGGTTCGTTCGCCGAATCGGCACCCGCAGATCGTTTCGGTAGGCCTGCCAACCCTTGTCCCACAGGTCCGCTAGCACGACCAGGCCCGGCGTCTGCATATCCACGCTTACCGTCACCCGCGACGGCACCTCGTCCACGATCTGAGCCGTCCCGCGGCATTCACGCGGCAGGTTCAGCTTTTGATTGACATAGGCGACACGCCGAGCGTCGAAGCCTTCATCGGCCAGCAGCGCCAGCATTGTTTTCTCGTCGGCGACCGTGTGCACCTTTTGCGGCACGTACACGCGCGGCAGGGCAGCGCGGTTTTCCACGATCCAGTAGTCGGGGCCTTGCAGCAGCGGCTCAAACCCGTGATGCGGCCGGCCGCGAAAAATTACATAACGCACGTTCAACATGCTCAGCACGGGCGGCAACTTGATCGTGTCCGGCAGCACCCAATTCATCCGCGGCACATACCATTGCGATTGCGCATAGGTAACGGACCGATATTTGGGTCTGGGATCCCTGGCAATGTCCAGCAGTTGCATCAGGTGCAGCGGATCAACCCCGTCGTAGCCGCGGATGTCGCGCAGCCCGTGCGATTCGTGCAGATTCGGCGGCAGGCAGTACACGCCGAGCGTGCGTCCCGCCGGCCGATCGGCCAACCGGTCGAGTATGTCGATGCGCGGATAATACAGCTTCGGGTCGCTCTGCGGGTTGATGCCGTAGGCAAAACCGATCAACTCGCCGATCAGCACGACGCCCAGTATCGGGCCGAACCACCGGCGCCGCGCGAGGCGCCACCACACCGCGGCGTACCCGGCCAACGCCACGGCACACAGCACCGCGCCGGCCTGATACGTCCGGGCAAAGCCCTGCTGAATCTGTGCGATGCGGGCCGGGTCGGGCGCGTTATTCCACGCATCCTGCTGCGTCAATCGGTCGACCAGCCCGGTCGCCACCGGTTCGGGCAGATGAGCGGACCGGTCAATGCACCAGGCCGCCAGCACGATCAGCACGATGACCGGCGCCGCCAACCACCACCGCCGGTCGACGGCGCCCCGCCAGATCAATTCCAAACCCACGACCGCGGTGGCCAGCACGGCAAACGACGTGGCGAACACGAACCGGTTGTGCGACAGCATATTCAACGGCGGGGCGCGCAGCATCGCGACCAATCCCGGCACGCCCAGCGTCCAGCCCAATCCCAGCAACGCCAGCACAGCCCAAAACGCGTTGATCGAGCGGTGCCGCCTGCTCTGCCAGCCCAGCGGCGCGATCAGCAGGGTGGCGATCAGGCCCGTGTACGCGGTGGCCGAGCTTTCCAGCACGTTGCCGGCCGTGCCGATGCGGATCGAGCCCGCCAGGTCGGCGCCGTGCATCATGGGCACCACCGCCTGCGGCAGCGCGATCCAACCGGCCGGCGGGCGTTCCTCTTTGCCCGACGCCCGCTGCGACAGGCGCCCCCCGGTTTTCGCGTAGTCGATCATCGGCTGCAGGAACGGTGCCGCCAGCAGCAGCCCGAGCACCCAACCCGACACGACCGCCGCCGCCGACCCCGCCGCACGCCACCGGCGAAAACTAAGACCGTAATGATCGAACCCGCACCAGATGGCATAAAGCCCCGAGACGAGCAACACCTGGCCGCCGACGTCGGCCTGGCCGCTGATGACCACCAGCAGCGTCATCACCGCGACCGCCGGGCCCGACCACCCGCCCGGCCGGCGGATCGCCCCGTCCGTCGCCAACAGCAGCCACGGCAGCCAGACGACCACGCTGCTGAGCGGAAAGCCCTGCCAGAAAACGAGAAACCCCGTCAGCGGCAGGCACCACGCACCGATCGCCGCCGGCCAGAACGACGCCCCGAGAATCAGGCGAAAAAACAGATACGCCCCGCACGCGGCGACGGCCGATTTGAGCAACGCGATCCACGCCAGCGCCACCGGCGACGGGAACGCATAATAGACCATGTTGAAAGGCGAGTACTTGGCCCAGCGGACAAACGGCGCGCCGGCATAATAATCAGGCGCCCACAGCGGCAAGCGCCCGGCACGGAACTCCGCGGCGGCAAACCGGCGTGCAAACTCGTAGTAGGTGGCCTGATCTTCCAGCACAAAATTGCGCGGCGCGACCTCTTGCCAACGCTCGATGTGCGGCAGGTAGTAGTCCCGCTCGGCCAGCAGGTCCAGCGGCATCAGAAGCCGGACGCCGATCAGCGACGGCCCGTACACAATGACCTGCAGCAGCACGATACCGGCGAGAAGAATCCCGGCGTGCCGCCATCGTCGGCCACGCGAGTCAGCGGTTTGCCGAGACTGGACCATCACCGTTGCGATCATTCTCCGATGGGTTCACCGCCGGGCCCTTTCTCTTGACATCAACTGGCGCGCCGCCGACAATCCAGCGGCCAATGGTAAACGGCCCTGAAAGTCACGTCGAACTGTCGTTTGTGGTGCCCGTTTTCAACGGCGCCGGCACCATCGGATCGGTCGTCGAGCAGATTCACCATCATTACGAATCCACATCGTATGAGATCGTGCTGGTCAACGACGGATCAAGCGACGACAGCGAGCGGGCGTGCCTGACGCTGGCCGACACACACCGCGACACCGTGACGTTCGTCAACCTCAGCCGAAACTTTGGTGAGCACAACGCCGTACTCGCCGGGCTCAATCACGCGTGCGGCGATTACGTCGCCATACTCGACGACGACGGGCAGCAGCCGCCCGAGGAAGTAAAGCGCATGCTCGAGCAGATCAGGGCGAACGGGTACGACGTCCTGTACGGCCGATATCGCGTCAAGCACCACAACTGGTTTCGCAATCTGGGAAGCTGGTTCACCGACCGGGTCGCCAATCTCACGCTCAACAAGCCGCGATCGCTGTATCTTTCCAGTTTCAAGGTGATCAATCGCTTCACGGTCGACCGGATCATCGCCTATCGCGGCGCCTTTCCGTTCATCGACGGGCTGATTTTTCGCGTCACGCACAACGTCGGCCAGATCGACGTCGAGCATCGACCGCGCGTCGGGAGCAAGTCCAACTACACGCTTGTCCGGCTGGTGCGCCTGTGGCTCAACATGTTTCTTCAATACTCGATCGTGCCGCTGCGAATGTCGGTGATGGTGGGGTTGTTCACCATCGCCGTCAGCGCAGTCATGATTGCCGTGATCATCATCGACAAGCTCTGGATCAACCCTGAGGTCACCATGGGCATCCCGACGGTGCTGATGGTCATCGTCTTTTTCGCGGGTGTGCAGCTTCTGATCCTGGGCGTGATCGGCGAGTACCTCGGCCGGTTGCTGCTGGATTTCTCGGGTACGCCGCAGTTCGTCGTGCGCTACACGAGGGGCAGGGGCTGCGATTCGACGGCGCCCGCCGGTTGACGAGCACCGCCGCAACAGATGAAGCGTTGCCCGTCGGGTCGAGGCAAAGTCGCTGATGAAACGAGACGTGATCATTTGCATGTTGCTGGCCGCCGCGACCGTCGCGGTGTACAGCCAGGTCGTCGAGTTTCGGTTCACCGGCTGGGACGACCCGGACTATATTTACGAAAACACATACGTATCGCAGGGTCTTACGCCCGAGGGGATTCGCTGGGCGTTTTCTAAACCGGACGTGGGCAACTGGCATCCGCTGACATGGCTGTCGCACATGATCGATTGCCAGGTCTACGGGCTCAAATACCCCGGCGGCCATCATGTCACCAGTATGCTGTTTCACTTGGCCAACACGGCCCTGTTGTATCTGCTTCTGTCCTCGATGACGGGCGCGGCGTGGCGCAGCGCGCTGGTGGCGGCGCTGTTCGCTTTGCACCCGCTGCACGTCGAGTCGGTGGCGTGGATCTCGGAGCGCAAGGATCTGCTGAGCGCTTTTTTCGGCCTGTTGGCGATCGGCGCGTACGTTCGTTTCGCGCGGCGCGGCGGGGCCGGGTGGTACGTGCTCATGACCGTGCTGTTTCTGCTGAGCCTGATGAGCAAACAGATGCTGGTGACGCTGCCGTTTGTGCTGCTGCTGCTCGATTATTGGCCTCTGAAGCGAGCGAAACGGCTCGCGGGTCTTCTCGTAGAGAAACTACCCTTGCTGGCGGTCACCGCGTTGGGTTGTGGCTTGACTATTTGGGCTCAAATGATGGGCCATGCAATGGCCGGCACCAAGCACATCACGTTCGGCCAGCGCGTGGACAATACGGTCGTCTCGTACGTGCGTTATCTGGGAAAGACGGTCTGGCCTCGTAATCTGTCCGCGTTGTATACGCACCCGAACCTGCCGGGCGGCACGCCGTGGCAGACGTGGCAGGTCGTTGCCGCCGCGGCGTTGCTAATCGTAATCACCGCAGTCGTCTTCGCGGCGCGGCGGCGGTATCTCGTGGCCGGCTGGCTGTGGTACTTGGGCACGCTCGTGCCGGTGATCGGACTGGTGCAGGTCGGCGAGCAGGCCATGGCGGACCGGTACACCTATGTCCCGCTGATCGGCGTGTTCATCATGGCGGCCTGGGCCGCGGACGATCTGCTGTCGAAATGGCGGGTGCCGGTCTCGGTCAAACGGATTGCGCATCTCGGCGCCGTGATCGTGCTGACAGTTTGCGCCGTGTGGGCATGGAATCAGTCCGGCTACTGGCGCAACACGTCGGAACTGTATCACCACACCCTGAATGTCACGCCTAACAACCCGATCATGGCATACAACCTCGCGATGCTGCACCACAAGGAGGGCGAGCACGATGAGGCGATCAATTATTACCGCGAGGCGCTGCGTCTCAATCCCAAACTAGCCGAGGCGGCCTTCCATCTCGGCAACCTTTACAAGAAAAAAGAAATGTACCCGGAATCGGAGCGGTATTTTCGCGAAGCGCTTCGCCTGCGCTGGAAATATCCCGAGGCCCACAACAACCTGGGCAATCTGCTCGGCCGGCTCCGTCGGGTGAACGAGGCGATCAAACATTTTGAGATTGCGATTGAGCAAAAACGCGACTACGCCCACGCTCACTTCAGCCTCGGCGTGGCTTATGAAGTGCAGGGTCACCGGGCCGAATCGATCCGGCATTTTCTGGAAGCGGCGCGGTTGAATCCCGATCTGGCCGATAGAGTCCGAGAGCACGGCGTCGAGCCGGGTGTAAGATAATTTTGGCGAGGTCGCGAGCCCGCGCCCATGAAGCACAACGCGCTGATCTGTCTGTTGCTGACCGCCGCGACGTGGGCGGTGTACGCGCAAACGGCCTCGTTCGAGTTTGTCGGCTACGACGACCCGGACTACGTGACGCAAAACCCGCACGTGCAGCAGGGGTTGACGGTCGAAGCCGTCCGGTGGGCGTTTACCTCGAGCCACGCGTCCAACTGGCACCCGCTGACCTGGCTTTCGCACATGCTCGACTGGCAGCTTTTCGGCGCGGAACCGGCCGGGCATCACATCGTCAACGTGCTGATTCACACGCTCAACACGCTGCTGCTGTTCGGCGTGCTGTGTTACATGGCCGGGCGCAGGTGGCCAAGTGCCGTAACAGCGGCGTTGTTCGCGCTGCACCCGCTGCACGTCGAGTCAGTGGCGTGGATCGCCGAGCGCAAGGATGTGCTGAGCACCGCCTTCTGGCTGGGTTCGATGTGGACCTACGCGGTGTACGCCCGCCACGGAGGCGGTCTCTGGTACGCCGGGACTGCCGCACTGTTGGCCCTGGGGCTGACGGCTAAGCCGATGCTCGTAACCCTGCCGCTGGTTCTGCTGCTGCTGGACGTTTGGCCGCTGGAGCGAATCACGGACGCCGGGTCGGCCACGCGCCGTTTCGTCGAGAAGATCCCGCTGTTGATCATCGCGCTGACGTCGAGCCTGGTCACGTTCTTCGTGCAGCGCGCCGCTGGCGCGATGGCCGACGCGCAGCGTGTATCGCTGGCCCCGCGGGCCGCCAATGCCGCGGTCAGCTACGTGCGATACCTTTTCAAGGCGGTCTGGCCCGTTGACCTGGCGGCGTTTTATCCGCACCCGAACCTGCCGGGTGGCCAGGCGTGGGCGCATTGGCAGATCGCCGCGGCCCTGCTGTTGTTGATAGCGATCACCGTCTGGGCCGTGGCGGCCAGGCGAAGCCGGTACGCCCTGGTCGGCTGGCTGTGGTACCTGGTCACACTCTTGCCGGTGATCGGCCTTGTGCAGGTCGGACGTCAGGCGATGGCGGATCGCTACACCTATGTCCCGCTGATCGGGTTGTTTGTGATCGTCGCATTTGGCGCCGCGGACCTGGTGCAGCGGCGAAAGACCAAAGCGGCCGCATGGAGGGCCGGCGTCTCGATCATCGGCGTGATCGTATTGGCCGTTTGCGCCGTACGCGCATGGGATCAGTCCGGTTACTGGCGCAAGACGGTCACGCTGTTCGAGCACGCGCATGCCGTGACGGATGGCAACTTCGTGGCCCATCTCAATCTCGGCAAAGCCCACCGGATGAACGGGGATTACGACAAGGCGATTGACCAGTACAAGGCCGCCCTGGCAATTGACGGCCGCAGTTCACTGGCTCACAACAACATCGGCGTGGCGTACGGTCACCAGGGCCGATGGGACAAGGCCGCTGAGCATTTCCACCAGGCGCTGAGCCTGGATCCCGACAATGCCGAAGCGCGAAGAAACCTGGACGAGATGTGCAAACGACACCTGGCACCCGCACCGAGCGCCCCGTGATGATGCACGCCCTCAACATGAAGCGATGTGTCATCATCGGCGCGCTGCTGATCGCAGCGACCGTAACGGTGTACGGGCGGACCGTCGACTTCAAGTTTCTCAAATGGGACGACACCGAGCGGCTGACGCAGAACCCGCACGTCACGCGCGGCCTGACCATGGACGGCATTGCCTGGGCGTTCACGACGGCCGAACACGCACCGTACTGGCACCCGCCGACGTGGGTCTCGCACATGATCGATTACGATTTGTACGGGCGCAACCCCGCCGGTCACCACGCGACGAATGTGCTGCTGCACACGCTCAACACCCTGCTGCTGTTTGCCCTGCTCGTGGGCATGATGGGCAGGCCGTGGCCCGCCGGCGCGGCCGCGGCGGTGTTTGCGGTGCACCCGTTACACGTCGAGTCGGTGGCGTGGGTCTCGGCGCGGCCGGACCTGTTGAGCACGACACTGGGTCTGGCGTCACTGTGGGCGTACGTCCGTTACGCCCAACGCGGCGGCGCCGGCCGATACGCGCTGTCGGCTGCGCTGCTGTCGGTGGGGCTGATGGCCAAGCCGATGCTGGTCACCCTGCCGCTGCTGATGCTGCTTATCGACTATTGGCCGCTCGAGCGGTGGCCCAGTACGCCGCCGGTACGAGGTCGTGGGGCAGCGTTGATCGTGGAGAAGATTCCGTTCCTGGCGCTGTGCCTGGCGTCGGCAGCAGTGACGTACGGCGTCGGCCAATCGCCGCCGGCGCCGGCGCACATCGCGGGCAAGGTGGACCTGCTGCCGCGACTGGCCAACGCCGTGGTCTCGTACACGCGCTATCTGGGTAATACGCTTTGGCCTCGCAATCTTTCCCCGCTCTACACGCACCCATATCTGGCCGGTGGCGCCGAGTGGGCATTGTGGCAGATCGCCGGCGCGGCGCTCGTGCTGATCGCCATCACGGTGTTTTTTCTCGTAATCATTCGTCGGCGTTACGCGCAGATGGGCTGGCTGTGGTACCTGTTGTCACTGGGGCCGGTGATTGGCGTGGTGCAGGTCGGTAAGCAGGCCATGGCTGATCGGTACATGTACCTGCCGCTGGTCGGCCTGTCGATCATGGTTGTCTGGGGCGGCGCTGAGTTGATGTCGAAACGCGCCGGTCGTGTAGTTGCGTCCATGTTGGTCGTGGGCGTGCTCGCCGGTTGCATGGCTGCGTCGTGGGTGCAGACCGGTTACTGGCGCGATTCGGTTTCGATTTTTACCCGTGTGCTCGAGGTTCAACGCGATGATCCGACGGCGCACGTCAACCTCGGTCGCGCGATCCAGGACAGAGGCGAAACACAAAAGGCTATCCACCTATACGAAAGAGCGATCGAGATCGACGAGAACAACGCCATGGCACACAACAATCTCGGCGTCGTGCTCGGCTCAATGGGTAAATTCGATGACGCGCTGCGCCATTTCGCCGAGGCACTGCGCATCTGGCCAGAGTATGTGCTGGTATACGTGAATAGGGGCGATCTGTACGCCGCGCGCGGCAATTTGCTTGAGGCCATGAGCCAATACGAGGAAGCACTTAAGATAGAGCCGGAATATGTCGTGGCACTCAACAATCTCGGTTACATGCTGTCGCAGCTTGGCAATCGCGGGGCCGCCGAACAGCGATACCTCGAGGCGATCCTGATCCAGCCGCTCTATGCCGAGGCGCACAACAACCTGGGTGGTCTGTACCTGCAAATGGGTGACGTCGAACGGGCGGTGCACCACCTGCGCAAGGCGACGACAAGCCGGCCCAGCTACGGCATGGGCCGGCTGAATTACGGTGTGGCATTGATGCGTGTCGGTCAATTCGGCACGGCCGTCGTGCAGTTGCGCGAAGCGGTGCGGCTGATGCCCCGCAATCCTGCGCCGCGGGTGTCACTGTCGTGGATCCTGTCGACAAGCGCCAACTCGCACTTGCGCGACGGCGCCGAGGCGCTGCGCCTGGCGGTCGAGGCCGGGCAAATGAGCGAAATGCCCGACCCGCAAACACTGGATACCCTTGCTGCCGCCTACGCCGAGACCGGACAATTCGGGCGTGCCGTTGCCACGGCGGAGCAGGCCCTGGCCGAAGCCGAGGCCCGTGGCGCCCCGCCCGCGGTGATCGAACAGATCCGGAGACGTATCAGAATGTATAAAAGGCACACGCCGTACCGACATCCATCCGCGGTGTCGAGCGGCTCCGCCGGATAATGCCCCGGTCCGATCGGCCGCCACGTCGGGCCAATTGATTCGACTCGCTTATGCAGGCACGCATGATCCCCACGACAGTCGCATGGAAAGAGGCGAGCATTGCCTCGGTATTGCTGTTGGCCTGCCTGTTGCCGTTTTCCGGCAGGGCGTTTCACATCGACGACCCGCTGTTTCTCTGGTCGGCCCAACAGATTCGGGACCACCCGCTCGACCCGTTCGGATTCGAAGTTAACTGGTACGGCTGGGCCATGCCGATGGCCGAGGTGACGCAGAACCCGCCGATTGCGTGTTATTACATCGCCCTGTCGGCGTCGGTGCTGGGCTGGTCCGAGCTGGCGCTGCACGTTGCCTTTCTGCTGCCCGCGCTGGCGGTGGTGTGGGGCACGTACGTGCTGGCGCGGCGGCTTTGCGGCCGACCGATGGTCGCGACCCTGGCGACCGTGTTATCGCCCGTGTTTCTCGTCTCGGCCAATACGGTGATGAGCGATGTGATGATGTTGGCCATGTGGCTGTGGTCGGTCATCCTGTGGGATCGCGGGCTGGGCAGGGGCCGGCGGTGGTCGCTGGTGGTTTCGGCGATATTGATAGGTCTTTGCGGTCTGACGAAGTATTTCGGCATCTGCCTCGTGCCGTTGCTCGCGGCCTACACGTTGACGCGCCGCATGTCGGCGTGGCGTGCCCTGATATATCTGATAATTCCCGTCTCTATCATGGCGGCGTACGAACTGGTCACCGCGTCGATATATGGCCGGGGCATGTTGCTCGATGCGATCGGATACACCTCCGCGAGCCATTTAAGGCAGCAAGCCGCGGCCACGACCAGATTGTTGGCGGGCCTGGCATTTACTGGCGGCGCGGCGGCCCCGGTGCTGATGCTGGCGCCGCTGTTGATATCGCGCCGGCAATGGCCGTGGGCGTTGGCAGCGACGGCGGCGGCGTTTCTCGTGCTGGGAGGCACGCTTTTCGCGACACGAATTCAACTGGCGGTCTGGTGTGCGGTGGGCCTGGGCGTGCTGGTCCTGGCGATCGATGATCTACGCGTGACCCGGCGGCACGAGGCGGTGTTGCTGCTGCTGTGGGTGGCCGGCACGTTTGTGTTCGCCACGCAGATCAACTGGCTGGTCAACGGTCGCAGCGTGCTGCCGATGGTCCCGGCCGTCGCCATCTTGGTGGCACGCCATTTCGATCGGGCCAGGCCGCGACTGGGCAGCGTGCAGGTGCGGGCGTTGGCCGGTGGCTTCGCCGTCGCCGTCGCACTGGCCGTGGCGGTCACCTGGGCGGACTACCGACTGGCCAACTCCACGCGTCAGGCCGCGGACCTCATCGTCGATAAATACATCGATCGGCCCGGCACGTTGTGGCTGCAGGACCACTGGGGTTTTCAGTATTACGGGCAGCAGCGCGGCGCTTTGCCGCAGGACGAATCAAGGTCCCTGATGCTCAAGGGTGACATCCTTGTCATTTCCGACAATGCCTCGAACCCCATCGTCATGAAAGAGGGCGACACGAGCGACATTGAACGGATTTCGGTTGATGTCCCCGCCTGGATCGCCACGATGAGCCCCGAGGTGTCGGCCCGGTTTTATGGAGGCCGCGGCCTGTCGTTGCCCTTCGCGTTCGGCCGCGTGAAGCCCGAGCAATACAACATTTATCGCATGGAAAGAAACATCCGCTACACGCCGCCCGATGACCCACCAGAACCCTGACCGTTTTGTGACAATGGCGTGTCGCTCTCACGATCCGCATCGGCGTAGTAATCGCGGCCGATCCGCATGGTCGGTGAGTCGACAAAGATGTGCGACCGCCACAGGCGCCATCGCCACAGACGAAAGCGGATGCTCGTGCCCAGCACGCCCAGCCCGTACACCACCGATCGCTTGAAATTGATCGAGCTGGCCTCGGGAAAATATTTTGTAGGGCAGGATATTTCACCGATCGTGAAACCAAAGGCGACCGCCTGGGCCAGCATCTGGTTGTCGAATACGAAGTCATCGGAGTTGGCCATGATCGGCAAGCCCCCAAGAGCCTTGCGGGAAAAGGCGCGGTAACCGCTGTGAAACTCGCTGAGTTTCGTGCCCATCATCAGGTTCTGAAACGCGGTGAGCAGGCGGTTGGAGACGTATTTATACAGCGGCATCCCGCCGCGGCGCGCCGTGTTCGAGAGGATGCGTGACCCGAGCACGACGTCGTAGATACCGGAGGCGATCATGCCCGCCATCGCGGTGATCAGGCGGGGATCGTACTGGTAGTCCGGGTGGAGCATGATGACGATATCCGCCCCGATGCGCAGCGCTTCGGTGTAGCAGGTCTTCTGATTGGCGCCGTAGCCGAGGTTCTTTTCATGGACAAACGTCATGATGCCCAGTTGTCGTGCCGTCTCGACGGTCTGATCGTCGCTGGCGTCGTCGACGAGCAGCACGTCGTCGACGACATCCCCGGGGATATACCGGTACGTCTTTTCCAGCGTTTTTGCGGCGCGATACGCGGGCAGCACCACGACAATTTTCTTGCTGTGCAACATGGCGGCCCGTACGATACCCGCCGGATTTGCGGTGGACAACACGGCACGTCAAACACCACGGTCGAGCGAATGCTAACATAACGCCCGACCGGATCATCACCGTGCAGCCGTCGCCGCATTAGGTCTATCAATTCAGGATCGACATGGAGATGATCGAAAAGGCCTGAGTCGCGTATGACACACCTTGTCACCGGTTGTGCCGGTTTCATCGGCGTAAATCTTGCCCTTCGCCTGATCGAGGCGGGCGAGCGGGTGATAGGCCTGGACAATCTGAGCAGGCTGGGTGTGACCCGCAACCTCGACGAACTGCAACACGCCGCACAGGCGGGTAACTTCGAGTTCATCCGTGCTGACGTCAGCGACTTCGACGTGATGGCGGGTGTATTTGAAAGGTACCCGATCGAGGTCGTATACCACCTGGCCGGCCAGACGGCCGTAACGAGTTCAATCGAGAACCCGCGCGCCGATTTCGAGGCCAACGCAAAGGGTACGCTCGCCGTGCTTGAGGCGGTCCGCCATCACCGCCCGAAATGCCAGGTCATCTTCGCTTCGACCAACAAGGTGTATGGCAAGATGCAATCGGTGAGCGTCGTCGATCGCGGCGGCCGATACGACTACGCCGATCTGCCGGGTGGAATCAACGAGCAATTTCCCGTCGACTTCCACTCGCCCTATGGCTGCTCGAAAGGCGCGGCCGATCATTACGTGCGCGACTATCACCGGATCTACGGAATGTCGACCGTGGTCTGCCGTCAGTCGTGCATCTACGGCCCGCGGCAGATCGGGCTTGAATCGCAGGGCTGGCTGGCGTGGCTGATCCTGTCAGCTCTCGGGGGCCGGACGATCAATATCTACGGCGACGGCAAACAATCGCGTGACGTGTTGTACATCGACGACTTGGTCGACTGCTACGTACGCCTGGCGGAGTCGGGCGGGCGGGTCGCCGGCGAGATATTCAACGTCGGCGGCGGCCCGGACAACGTGATGTCGATCCTCGACCTGGTCGATCGACTCAAGAAACTGACCGGTCGAGAAGTTGATGTCCGCTTCGCCGACTGGCGTCCGGGCGATCAGCGGGTGTTCATCAGCGACCTGTCACACATCGGCGACCGGATCGGCTGGGCGCCGCGCTTCGGGATTGGCCAGGGCGTCGAGCGATTGTTTGCCTGGATCAGCGCGCACCGCGCAGAACTCGAATCGCTGTATCATCTGAATTCGTGAATGCTCCCCCAAACCGGCCAGAGCCGATGCCGCCAACCCGCGAGCCGCCCCGGGTGTGCGCCGTGGTGGCTGCGTACAACGAGGCGGGCAAAATCACCGCGTTGGCGCAGCAGCTGCGCGGCGTGCTCGATCAAATGGGGCTGCCCTCGCGATACGTGTTCGTCGTGCAGGGTACCGACGGGACCAAGGACGAAATCGAAACGATCCAGCGGCATCACGACGACGTGCAGATGTATTACTCGCCGACGCCCATGGGGGTGGGGCCGGCATACCGGCAGGGGTTTGCCATGGTCGCCGACAGCGACGACCTGATTGTCATGATCGACGGCGACGGCGAGCACGACCCGGCGTACATCGTGAAGTTTTACGAGGCCATGCAGCAGCAAGGCGCGGATCTGGTGATCGGGTCGCGCTACATCGGCGCCGGGCGCGCCGAGGGATCGCCCCTGTGGAAGCGGATCGCCAGCAAAGTCATGAACAGGACCGTTTCGATTCTGTTTCGCATCTCCGCGGTCGACAAGACTGGCGGCTACCGATTCATGCGCGCTGACCTGGGCCGAAAGGTCGCGGCCTTGACCCAGGGCCGGGGCTTCGACTTTTATCTCGAGTTTCTCGTCCGCGCTGCGCAGGGCGGGGCCCACATCATCGAAGTACCCATCGTGTATCGCTTCAATGACGGGGGCGGTTCGAAGATGTACAAGTTCGACACGGCCGTCAACTACATGCGCCTGTTCTGGCGGCTGCTGCTTCGACGCAGGCCTTCGTGACATCGCGCCGATTTTATCCGCCGGCACGGTGCACCTCGAAGACAATTGGTCCGCTTTGCGCAGCGATCAGGTCGGCTCGGGCAAACTGTCTCTATCCGAGGATCGGCTCGAGCCGGTCGCGGTGATCGCGGACCCATTGACAGGTGTCATTGACGATTTGCTCAACGCCCCGTTGAGGACTCCATGCAAAGTCACGACGCGCCCTGGCGGCGTCTGTGATGTAAAGACGCACGTCGACGTCGCTGGTGCGCGGCTCGGCATCGATAGAAATCGACTTGGCCGTGGCCGATTCACACAACCCGGTCAACTCGCGAAGCGACACGCTTATATCGAGCCCGCCGCCGACATTGTACGCGCGGCCGTCCCAGTCCGATGGGCGCTGCATCTGCAGCACGAGCAGATCGAACAGGTCCTCGACGTGCAACAGGTCGCGCACCTGCTTGCCCTGCCCGCCAAACCCGATGTAGCGCAGCGGTTTGCCGAACTCATGACAGGCGACCCACAACGTGACCACGCCCTGCTCGACCTTGCCCATCTGCCACGGCCCGGCGATGACGCCGCAACGGTTGACCAGGGCGGGCAGGCCGTAACTGTGTACGTACTCGCGCAGCACCAACTCGCAGGCCAGCTTGCTGGCGCCGTAGAACGATCGAGCCCCGTCCAGCGGAAAATCTTCGGCGATGCCGCGCGCGGAAAACCCCGGCACGTCATCGTTGCCGTCCCAGGCGAACCGTGTTTCGGCCTCCTGATAGCGAAGTGCGTTGACCACACCCATGGGATACACCCGGCTCGTGCTAAGGAACAGCACCGCGGCGCCGCGGGCCCGGGCCGCCTCGAGACAGTTGATCGTACCGATCAGGTTCGTATTGAGCACGTACATGGGCGATCCGGTGGTCCCTGCCGCCACCGCCGGTTCGGCGGAGCAGTCGATCAGCAGATCGAACTCGCTGGCATTGGCCAGGTCTTCGGGGTTGCGGACGTCGCCGTGGATAAACCCGATGCCGCTGGCGTCCAGCCGGGATAGGTTCAACTCGCCGCCCCGCCGTTTGAGGTTGTCCAGCGCCGTCACGCGCACGTTCGCGAATGACCGCTTGAGCAGCAGCGCGAGGTTGGAGCCGACAAAACCGGCCCCGCCTGTGATTAGAATGTGCCCAAAATCCATCGAGAATACCGACGCGGTAAGTGGCCAGCGGGCAGCTTAACCCGGCCCATGCGTGGTATCAAACACGATGGTCGCGGCAAAGCACGGGTCACACGAAGAAACCGCGACGTGACAACCGATACTTGCAGTAACAGCCCATGCCATCGACACCCACATATCGACCCTGGCTGATGGCGGCGGGGATCGTCGCGCTGACACTGGCCGCCTACGTCCCCGCGATGGATGCCGGCGCCATCTGGGACGACGACATTTACGTCTTTGGCAACAACCACATCCGCGCCGACGATGGCCTGAAGCATTTCTGGCTGACAATCGATCAGATCGATTATTACCCGGTGACGCACACGTCGTGGTGGCTGGAGCGGCACCTGCTCTGGGGCGATCGGACGGGCGGCTACCACGTGGTCAACATCGTGCTGCACGCGCTGGGTTCGGTGTTGATCTGGCGGGTGCTTCTGCGGCTGGGTGTGCCCGGTGCATGGGTGGTAGCCGCCATTTTCGCGGTCCACCCCGTGGCGGCCGGGTCGACGGCATGGATCGCGCAACGAAAAAATGTCATGTCGATGTGCTGGATGGCGGCGGCGGTACTCGCATACCTGGACTTCGACGACAGCAGGCGGCGGCGGTCATATGCGGCGGCGGTCGCGGCTTTTCTCCTGGCGGTGTTATCCAAGTCATCGGTCGTGATGGTGCCGGTCGTGCTGCTGTTGACAGCGTGGTGGCGGCACAGCCGCATCGGTGCTCGCGACGTGTTGCGCGTGGCGCCCTTCTTTGCGATATCGCTCGTGTTCGGCCTGATTTCGATCTATACGCAGTTCAAGTTCACGATCGCCTCGACCGATCCGCGGCCGGAAGGCGCGTTTTCCCGACTGGCGGCTTCGGGCTGGTGCGTCGGGTTCTATTGGCTCAAGGATCTGGCGCCCCTGCGGCTGTCAATGATCTATCCACGCTGGACGGTGGACCCCGGCTGGTGGCCGGCGTGGCTGCCGCTGATCGGCCTGGTTGCAGTGCTCGTTTGGGCGTGGCGGCGCCGCGCCGGATGGGGCCGGGCGGT
>CAUYYV010000022.1:0-19400 GCA_963577075.1 Phycisphaerae bacterium | reverse complement strand
GCCACCAACCGCTTCCGTTCCCGTGCGCGGGCGGTGAATCCTGTCCCATACCGTATCCAATGCCGCCGATATAAAGGTACGTGGTATGCACAGCGCCCAGGCTCGTGCCCATATCGCTACTCGGTGCCCCCCAGCCCCCATATGGTGGCCCATTCCAGTGCACACCGTCGTGAAGGCCGACCTTCTTCCAACTTGGACAACTCAAGACCGATAGAGCCATATCACCGGTGCCGTCGCGCAGGTCCGTGTCAATCAATCTCGAACCTTGTATTTTTTCAATGATGTCTTGGGCCGCACCGATGATGGTCGGCGAGGACCACAATCCATGTGGAAACTGCTGCTTCTGTTCGAACGCGTATTGCTGGAGAGCCATGAGGATCTGACGCTGCTGATAGGCGCAAGAGAGGTAGCGCGTTTGACGCTTCGCCTTCTTGATTGCCGGTAGTAACAGCGCGATCAGCATCGCGATGATCGAGATCACGATCAGCACTTCGACAAGTGTAAACCCATAGCATCCATCATGGCGCCGGAAAAACGACATGGTCGATCCTTTATGAGACTGCATTGGGTGGCGAGCGTTATGATTGGGGCTTGCTTTCTTCCGTTGCTGCAGGTTGGCCGAGCACCTCGTCGACGAGGCCGTACTCCTTGGCTTCAGCAGCGGAAAAGTAACGATCGCGTTCGGAGTCTTCCTCTATCTGCTTGATGTCCTTACCGGGGGGATCGGCCGCGCCCAATGGGCGAGCGATATCCTCGGGGTGGCGGGGCTGCGGAACGGACGGATCAAAGGGCAGGCTGCTCATGTTGACACTCACCTGATACTGCGTGACGCTGATGGATGCACGGTCCGCATTCTAGCGGTATGACGACTTGCGCAGCCTCAAATTTCCAACCTTGTCCTTGTCCAGTCAATAACACACATACGGACGCTGAGAACCATAAACATGCACACGTTCCTGGATAGCCGTCTCATAGCGCAATTCGATGTGCCCATCGAGGAATGCGATGTTGCCACCTTCAGTCTCATCTTGTCCATTCCGGTGATTCGGTGCAATTGCCCAACCGGAGGCGTCACTCACCCGGTACGGATGGCTCACTTTACCGTGGTGTGCGTAATCTGAAATCCACATGCGGTCAGTGACGAGCGCCGCCTCAGAATGACGCAGGCGGTGCCCCATGGAAGGTACGGGGCCGGCATCGTACGGATCGTCGTATCTACTCCAGGTGGCGCTGTCGTAGCCTATCCAGCCGTGCCACCAACCGCTTCCGTTCCCGTGCGCGGGCGGTGAATCCTGTCCCATACCGTATCCAATGCCGCCGATATAAAGGTACGTGGTATGCACAGCACCCAGGCTCGTGCCCATATCGCTGTGCCCCCACCAGCCCCAATATGGTGGCCCATTCCAGTGCACACCGTCGTAAAGGCCGACCTTCTTCCAACTCGGACAGTTCAAGACCGATAGAGCCATATCACCGGTGCCGTCGCGCAGGTTCGTGTCAATCAATCTCGAACCTTGTATTTTTTCAATGATGTCTTGACCCGCACCGATGATGGTCGGCGAGGCCCACAATCCATATGGAAAATGTTGTTTCTGTTCGAACGCGTATTGCTGGAGAGCCATGAGGATCTGACGCTGCTGATAGGCGCAAGAGAGGTAGCGCGTTTTGCGCTTCGCCTTCTTGATCGCCGGCAGTAACAGCGCGATCAGCATCGCGATGATCGAGATCACGATCAGTATTTCGACAAGCGTAAACCCATAGTACCCATCATGGCGCCGGGAAAACGACATGGTCGATCCTTTATGAGATTACATTGGGCGGCGAGCGTTATGGTTGGGGTTTGTTTTCTTCCGTTGCTGCGGGTTGGCCGAGCACCTCGTCGACGAGGCCGTACTCCTTGGCTTCATCAGCGGAAAAGTAACGATCGCGTTCGGAGTCTTCCTCTATCTTCTTGACGTCCTTACCGGTATGACGGGAAAGGATCTCGTTGAGCTGTTCTTTGGTCTTGAGGATTTCTTCGGCCTGGATCTGCACGTCGGTTGCCTGGCCGGTCACGCCGCCGAACGGCTGATGGATCATGACCCGCGCGTGGGGCAGGATGTATCGCTTGCCCTTGGTACCGGAGGCCAGCACGATGGCGCCGCCGGACTGCGCCCGGCCGATGCAATAGGTGGCCACGTCACAGCTGAGGTATTGAACCGTGTCGTAGATCGCCAGCGTGTCGTCAACCGTCCCGCCGTGGGAGTTGATGTACAGGTTGATGTCCATGTCCTTCTTCAGGTTCTGAAGGTGGAGCAGGCGCATGATCACACCAGTGGCTGACTGATAGTTGATATCACCGACGAGGAAGATGACACGATTTTCCAGCAGCAACTCGTCGATCGTCATCTCGCGGTAGCGCTGATAGGGTGGCGCGACGGCGAGGCGGGGATCGGCCGCGCCCAATGGGCGAGCGATATCCTCGGGGTGGCGGGGTTGCGGGACGGACGGATCAAAGGGCAGGCTGCTCATGTTGACACTCACCTGATACTGCGTGACGCCGATGGATGCACGATCCGCATTCTAGCGGCATAGCGGGGCGTGTGGTAATCGGGTTGCTTTGGTGAGCAAGCAGGCAGGTGCTGGCGTGGGGCGGGTGTTACAGCCGCCACGGTCGCGTGGGAAAAACACCACGATAGAAGCGGCGTAGCAGAGTCTCAACCGGCTGTCGCGGCGACGGTGTGAGGATGATTCCTCAAGTATTGCCGTCGTATTCTGTGCCGAATTCACTGTCGTCGCTGCCGCCGCCGGCGCGATTCTGCTCAAGCATCCTGCGTAGGTACGAGTTTTCGCGGCGGGTCGCCTCGAGGTCGAATACCAGGTACTTGATTGCGAGTCGCAGGTAGTCCAAGCTCTCCTGGAGGTCGTGGACCGTTTTGCGCAGCTTGAGGTGGCGTTCCTGGGTCTTGGTGGCCAGAGCGGTGAGTTTCTCACGCTCGACCTTGGGCAGCGTTGAGATCTCGTTCATCAACTCGGCCAGCTTCGCTTGGAATTTCGTTTCATCCATCTTGCTGTTCTCCCCCCTGCCTAATGGTGTGACGCCGAATGTACCACAACTGGGCTGCCAGCATGGTCCCGACGGGCGAAAAATCGCCGCGTCAATTCATAAACTCCGTATTTTACATCATTTATATACGAGCCACGGGCTCGCCGGGCGCGTGGCAGCCTGTTCCGATCAAAGCGGGATGTCGGATTGACGCGACACACACAGCCGTTGGGGCAAGCCTGAATCGTCACAAGTATCTTATAATAAATGGTTTACAATATTTGTCGGGTCAAGACAACACCACTTTTCCCGACCCGCGGACGACTTGGCCCAGGATGAACACTTGCTCACCAGCCTGCCGCAACTGACTGGCAATCGAGTCAGCGAAATGTGGGCGGACCACCATCACGTACCCGATGCCCATATTGAACACTTTCAGCATCTCCTCATCCGCCACGTTGCCACGTTGCTGAAGGAACTGGAATACGGGTGGAACCTGCCAGCTTTTAGGGTCGATCCGGGCATCAAGGTTGCTGTCGAGGGTGCGAGGCAGGTTGCCGGGCAGCCCCCCACCGGTGATGTGGCTCATCGCTGCAACCGGCTTTTTGACGCGGTATCGCCGCAGCACCTTGACAATCGAGCGTGCGTAGATTCGTGTCGGGGTCAGCAGTACCTGGCCGAGGCTGCGACTATCGTCAAGCTCGGGATATTTCTTGTCCAGGTGGAGTTTCGCGTCGCGGACGATGGCGCGAACGAGAGCGTAGCCGTTCGAGTGAATTCCGCTCGACGCGAGAGCGAGGATCACGTCGCCTGCCTCAGCGCGCTCACCGTGAATCATGCGACTTAGCTCACAGACGCCGACGGCAAAACCTGCCAGATCGAACTCGCCGGGTTTGTAAAGGTCGGGCAACTCCGCCGTCTCACCGCCCAGCAGTGCGCAGTCGGCCAGGTTGCACCCGTCGGCCACGCCCCGGACGATTTGCTCGGCCACGACCGGCTCGATCTTGTGGATGCCGATGTAGTCCAGAAAAAAAAGCGGATCGGCACCCTGCACGATCAGGTCGTTGACGTTCATCGCCACGACATCCTGGCCTATGGTGTCGAACACGCCCATCTGCGATGCGAGCAACACCTTCGAGCCGACGCTATCGGTGCAGCTGACCAGCACGGGATCGCGGAAGTTTCGCTTGAACAGTTTTTCGTTGTAATCGAGTCGGAAGCAACCGGCGAAGCCGCCATGTCGGTCCAACACACGGGGGCCGTAGGTGCCACGCATGTGGCTCTTGATCCGGTCGACGACCTCTTGGCCAGCGTTGATATCGACCCCGGCATCGTCATACGTCATCACGTGCTTGGCCATGTTGGCCAGTGTATCGCAAAGGAGCGGCCGCGTAGATCAGGGCTCGTGTGTCGCCTGGTGGAGGCGGGCCAAGCTGTCCAGCAGATTCAGCGTGACGTCCAGCGGCAGCATGGTTGCGGCGTCGGAGGCCGCCTCATCCGGTTGGAAGTGGGTTTCGATGAACACTGCCGCGACGCCCGCGGCCACGGCACAGCGGGCCAGCAGCGGAGCCCGCTCGGGTCGGCCACCGGTCATCGTCGTCTGGCCGGGCAATTGCGTGGAATGTGTTACGTCGAAACAGACCGGCCAGCCCAGGTCCATCAGATCTCCCAAGCCTACGAAGTCATTGACCAGTCGGTGATAACCAAAAAATGTGCCCCGCTCGGTCAGCACGATGCCTCCGGAACCCTCGGAACCTCCGGCTGCAGCACCGCCTTCGGTCAACTTATCGACCACGTGGCGCATTTCGCCGGGCGAGACGAACTGGCCCTTCTTGACGTTGACCGGCTTGCCCGTCTTGGCCGCGGCCAGCAGCAGGTCGGTCTGGCGGCAGAGAAACGCGGGGATCTGCAGAAGGTTGACCGCTTGTGCCGCGGCGTCGGCGTGAGCCGGTTCGTGGATGTCGGTGGTGACCGGCAATGCCAGTTTCTGTCGCACCTGGTCGAGAATCCGCAAGCCCTCGTCCAGCCCCGGGCCACGCCGGCTGGTGATCGAACTGCGATTGGCCTTGTCGTAACTGGCCTTGAAGATGCAGCCTAGGCCGAGCGTTGCACATCGATCGCGAATCGCTTCTCCAATCCGAAGGCATTCATCGAGTGACTCGATGGCGCACGGTCCGGCGATAACCGTCAGCGGCTCGTCCGCACCGATTGAAATGGGTCCAATTTGTACCGAGCGTGCCAGCATGACCGTCTAGTTTACCGGCGATGGCCCGCCGTGCGTTCGGCGGCCACAATCGCGACGCTGGCCGAGCAACCGAGCCGGTCTGCGCCGGCATCGATCATGCTTCTGGCATCGTCGTAGCTGCGGATGCCGCCTGCGGCTTTGACGTACAGCCCGCCGCTGTGTTTTTTCAACAGTTGCACGGCTTTGATGGTCGCGCCGCCGGCGGGATGGAAGCCGGTGGAGGTCTTGACGAAGTCGCACCCGCTTTCGCGTGCGGCGCGACAGGCGGCTTCGATGCGGCGCTCGCCCTCGGCGGCGGGCACGTCCGCCAACAGCAACGCAGACTCGATGATCGCCTTGATCACAACGCGGGGATTGGTCGCGCGTGCGGCGCGGACAATTTCGATCAACTCGGCTTTGGTGGCACCGTGATCGGCGCGCAGCAATGCCGGCAAGTGGGCGACCACGTCGATTTCATCGGCGCCGTCTTTGACGGCTGCGGTCGCCTCAATCGCCTTGATCGTCGGCTTGCCGGCCCCGAGCGGGAAACTGACGACGCCACAGGTCCTGACGGCCGTGCCGCGCAGTTGCTTGGCGACCGGCGCGACGAACGCGCCGTTGACACACACGGCGGCGAAGGCGTGCTCGGTGGCCTCGGCGACCAGCCGGTGGATGTCACGGCCGGTCGCTTCGGGCTTGAGCAGAGTGTGATCGATCCGCGAGGCCAGGGTCATATCGACAATTCCTGCTGCGCGATGTGTCCGTTGTGCGGCAATCGCGTCGGCGCGGGCTGGCTGTTGGCCCGCTCTGTGATTTCATTGACGAAGGTTTCGATTGCGCCAAGGTATCCAGTCTCATCGGTCTCCGCCGGGTTGGCGTGGCCGGCGCCTTGGATCAGCAGGAACCGGCCGTGCGGTGCGGCGTCGGCAATCTGGCGGGCCGGTGCCTGCGCGCAGACGATATCTTCGCTGCCGTGGATCACCAGCAGCGGGCAGCGCAGCTTTGCAGCGTAGTGGGCCCGATCAAACGGACGCAGCCCGCCGAGTACCGCCTCGACATACAACGCCGCCAGTGCGGAAAAAGGCTGGGTCGGCAACCCGCGACAACGCAGGTGCGCGGCGATTGGTTCGACTAGGTGACGATAGGTGCTCTCCGCAATGACGCCGGCGACCCGCCCCGCCTGATTGTTGGTCGCCGCGGCGATGCAGATGCCTGCGCCCATCGACGGGCCGAACAGCACGATCGGCCGATCATCGGTTGGCGTCTGATCGATAACCGCGATCAGGTCCTGGACTTCAAGCGTGCCCATCCGTGTGTTGCGAGCTGACGAGTCGCCGTGACCACGCAGATCGTACACGACAACCCGTGACGCAAACCGTGCCAGCAGCGGCACACGCCCCAGAACCTGATACCGACTGCTGCTCCATCCGTGCACGACGATGAACACCGGCCCTAGCGGCCGCGCACCGTCGATCAGCCATGCGGGCGCGTGGGCGCCGTTGCGAAAGTTGAAGGTCATTTCGTCAGCGCGTAAGCCGGCCTCGGCGGGTGAAGCCGGCAACTGTCGCGCGACCGCCCAGCCGTATGTGCGACGCGGCGGGTGCGTCATCACCCAAATCAGCGACCACGTGCCGACGACCACGATCAGCCCCGCCGCCGCCGACAGCAGTATCAATAGTCCCATCACAAATATCCTATAGGCCCGTGCGGCCATTTGATACGCACACACTCTACTGATAATTTGGCGCCTGATGTGGCGATGGGCGTCCGCAACGACCCATATCCCTCGGGCCGGGCTTGACAAGATTGATGGGTACAAATGCGTTGGCTGATAGCAATTCTGGTGCTGGACCTGGTACTGGCCGGTGCCCTGGTGTTCAACGTGGGCGAAGCCCAGCGGGCTGACTTGGTATTCGTCAGCGGCGGTGGGCACAAGTTCCTTGATCCGCAGTTGGTCACCTGGCTGGATGACATCCGGATTACTGAGTGCCTGTTCGAGCCGCTGGTGCGCATCAAGCTCCCTGAAATGGTGATCGAGCCGGCCGCCGCGGAAAGCTACAGTGTCGACGCTGACGGCCTGACCTACACGTTTCAACTCCGTCCGACGGCGCGTTGGAGCAACGGCGATCCGGTCACTTCATCGGACTTTATCTTCGCCTGGCGGCGCGCCCTGATGCCGGACTCGGCCGCGGGGTACTCGAACCTGCTCTGGCTGATCGACGGTGGCGAAGAATTCTTCAAGTGGCGGCAGGCACAACTTCAGGCCTATGCCAAAGATGAAAAAAACAATCTCGCCGAAGCGCAGCGCCTGCTTGATGAAGCGATCGAGCGTTTTGGCAAGACCGTCGGGCTGTCGGCGCCGGATGATCGAACGCTGGTCGTTCGGTTGGCGAGACCGATCCCATACTTCCTGCAATTGTGCGCCTTTGCAACGTACATGCCGGTTCATCGCGCCAGCGTCGAACCACAAGCATCGTTGAGCATCGACAGCGGTCGGCTGGTGCAGGATCCGTACTGGACGCGGCCCGATCGGCTGATCTGCAACGGGCCGTACCTGCTGGCGCGGCGGCGGTTTCGGCGGGATCTGCTGCTCACGGCCAATCCGAATTACTGGAATCGTGCGGCGATGGGCAACCGCAGTATCCTCGAGCGGATCGTGACCAATCCGTCGATTGCGCTGATGCTCTACGAATCGGGCGAGGTCGATTGGCTGCCGGACATCCCGTCGACGAGCCAACTCGCAGCCGATCTGGTAAGCGCCGGGCGGCGCGATGTTCACGTCGTGCCGGGCGCGGGCACGTACTTTTACAACTTCAATTGTCAGGCGACGCTGCCCGACGGTGCGGTCAACCCGCTGGTCGATCCACGCGTGCGCCGTGCGTTGTCGATGACCATTGATCGCGAGATAATAGTCAAGACGCTCGGTCGGCTCGGCCAGCCGCCGGCGTACACTTTTACGCCTGTCGGGGCCGTGCCGGGTTACGACCCACCGGTCGAGGCCGGGGCTCGATTCGACCCCGAGGCGGCTCGAAAGCTTCTGGCCGCGGCCGGTTACGACCCGCAACAGGGCGGCAACCATCTCGAGGGATTGTCCATCCTCTACAACACCGGCTTCGGGCACGAATTGATCGCTCAGCAGATTACGCGCACGTGGAAGAAGCATCTGAACATCGACGTGACGCTTAACGGCCAGGAGAAATCGGTGTTCGGCGACCGGCTGGATAACCATAATTTCATCATCTCGCGCGCCGGGTGGTTCGGTGATTATGTCGACCCGACCACGTTCCTAGATAAGTTCGAGTCCAGCAACAACAACAACGACGCGGCGTACAGCAACGCCGAATACGATCAATTGCTGAAGCAGGCCGCCGCCGAACTCGATCAGGCCAAGCGGATGAAACTATTGCGGCGCGCCGAGGTGATCATGCTGCATGATCAACCGATAGCCCCGATCTACCAGTACGTCGAGCTTAATGTTTACGATGAGGGTCGTGTGAAGAACCTGAATCCGAATCCTTGGCATTTTAGGAGGCTCGAGTTGGTGCGCGTTGAGCGATGAGCCGTCGATCGGCAAGATCGAGCATTTGGGAAAAATACGGAACGCAACGGCATGACAAGACTGATCGTCGTCAGATTGATTCAACTGCCCGTGATTGTCGCGGCGATCTTTATGATCACGTTTGCGTGTGCGTGGATGATCCCGGGGGATCCGCTTGCCCGGCCCGAGGCGCAACGGCCACCGCAGGAGGTGCAGCAGGCGATGCGCCGCGAATACAATCTTGACAGCCCGTGGTCGTTTCTCGGCGCGTACGTCAAGAAGGTCGTGACGCGGTGCGACTTCGGTCCGAGTCTCAAGTTTCGCGACCAAAGGGTCAACGACATCATCGCCTCGGGGCTGCCGGTCAGCGCGTTGCTGGGCGTGGCGGCGTTGATCGTTGCGTTGCACCTGGGATTGGCCGCCGGGGTGCTCGGCGCGCTTCGGCCGGGTTCAGCGGTGGATATGTCAAGCCTGGCGATGGCGTTGATCGGCGTAAGCCTGCCAGCATTTGTCACCGGGTCGGTATTGCTGGTCGTGTTTGCCGGGCTGTTGCACCTGGCGCCGGTGGGCGGTTGGGGCACGCCGCGGCATCTGGTGCTGCCGGCGATCACGCTCGGGGTCATGCCCGCGGCGTACATCGCTCGGCTGATTCGGCTTGGACTGGCCGACGTGATGAGCAGCGACTACGTTCGCACTGCCCGCGCCAAGGGGCTGTCGATGCGGAGGGCCCTGTTTAGCCATGCGCTGAAGGTCGCGTTTTTGCCGGTGCTCAGTTTCCTCGGGCCCGCCGCCGCCGCGGTGATGACCGGATCGTTTGTTGTCGAAAAGGTCTTCGCTATCCCCGGCCTCGGTGAGCATTTTGTCAATGCCGTGCTCAACAAGGATCAGTTTCTCATCCTTGGCGTCGTGCTGGTGTATTCGGTCATGCTCGTGCTTTTTAATCTGATCGTCGACGTTGCCTATGTCTGGGTCGATCCACGCATCGAACTGTCCTAACAACCGATCAATACCACGGGATCCTGCGGGCTGCCAATGGTTTGTAATGTCTGTCGTGACGCGCGTAGGGTTCACACACGCCATGCATGCACACATGGCATGTCCGGCCTGCGAAATCAGTGGTAAAAAGGTCTGCTAAGTGCTCGACAACGTGTTTGCTGACGACGAAATTGCATTACACCAGCCATCCTCGATAGCCTCATTGATTGTCTCGTAGAGAAACTTGCCGTTCTCATCGACACCTTCGAAGTCTTTGCCTTTTTCGAAGATACTCATCCCGATCACAATGTCGTGCCCGCCTGTATGTAAAGGATGCTCTGTTTTTTGGGGCGGTCTATGAGGTCAAAGGCCGTCTAGAGGTCTTCTTCACACAACTCACCCGCACGGAATCGGTCCAGGCATCGTTGCAATTGTGTTTTGACTTCGACCATTGGCGCTTTTTCCGTTAAATCCGTCATGGCTGGAAGAATCAAGTGGTGTCTAAAGCGTCGTGCGGGCGTTTGTGCGTCTGTCCCTGACCAGTTTGCCAGAGTGAAGTGTACCTTTCATCGCGGTGTTGCGGAAGGTGCTCGCGTCATAAAACTTGACACTGGTGTCGATCTTGCTGACAAGTACACCGGCGACGCTGCGACGCAGTTTGCCCGTGATGACACCGTCAGGCCGGACGAAGAAGCTGGGCCAGGCACTGCCGGTGCTCGTGTTGTTGGCGCTGATGTAAAAATAGTTGTTGGCCGCGTACGTCTGCATCGTCGGCGGGACGATTACACCCCAGATGTTGTCCGAGCCGTTCAGTGATATATGCCCGATGTACTCACGCTGCTGTTTTACGCGGGTCTTACTCATCCGGCCATTGTAGTACGAATGGAATATCAACTCGATGTTCTTGCGTTTGTATTCGCGGTAAAGTTCCTGGTAGCGCATATCGTGGCAGATCTGCACGCCACATCGTACACCTCTGATGGTGAACACGGGCATGTGACTGCCCGGCGAATATTGCTGGAGGTCACTGCCAGTGCAGAACATCTTGTCATACCTGTCGATGAGTTTGCCGCGGCCGTTGATGATGTACAGGCTGTTGTGCGGCTTGTGGATGCCGGTCAGGCGGTGCGCGCTACCGACAATCGCCCAGAGCCCCAGCGTGCGTGACTCGTCGGCCACCCGCTGCATCGCCGCATCGATGGCGGACCAGTCATAGTCACGCGATGACTTCACCTCGAGCCCCGCATATCCGCTGAGGCAGGTCTCGGCGAAATGTGCGACGTGCGCGCCCGCCTCCTTCGCGTGACGCATCTGCCTCAGCACGTAACGAAGATTGCCGGCAATATCGTTACCCGTCGGAAACTGGCATGTGGCGATTGTGAGTTTCATGGCTCGATCATTCTCCGACGGATTGTAAAGGATGGTCATCGCCAGACAAGCGGGGCGTGAGTCGGAAAGTCAGAAAGCCTTTGGCTATGGACGGTTCCCTGGCTTATGACCTGTGACGTTGTGGGCGCAGGCAATGCAACCCCTGCATGCAATCCCCTGCCACTTTGCGGGGGATACGTGCCGGACGAGCACGGGACTGTGATGTTTCATTGCAACAGGTGCCTTAGAGTTCCAGCCAAGTACCCAACGCCTTGTCCATGGCGGCTTGGTAGACCAGCGGCGCGGTGGCTATATCGTCGAGGGCCAGGCCGAGGTTGACGCAGATGATGCGCTGCTCGTCGTTTTCGCGCCGTGGCGCTTTGCCGGCCGCGACGTCGCCCAGGTCGATCACCCGTCGGCGCGGGGGAATCTTCTTAAAAAAACCCTCGCCTTGGTAGTAGAACAGTTGCTCGATGTCATCCGTTGCGAAAACGTCGGCATTGCACAACGCCTGCGGCTGCCAATACGAATCAAAATCCACTGGTGAGGCGAAGGCCCCGCGGGCAAACCACTCATCTTCGATGACCTGATGCGGATTCTTGAGGATTGGGCCGCTGGTTACCACGATGTCCATGTCGCGCACCGCCTGCCGTGGCGAGTCGACCGCCTCGACGTGGATGCCCAACTTGTCACTGCATTGCGCCGCATATTGTCGAGCCTTGTCAGGCGCGGCGTCGTAGGCGTGGACTTTCTCTATCTTGAACTTGCTGGCGATTGCTTCAAGGTTGGCCCTGCCCTGTACGCCGCAGGCGATAATCCCGACGGTCGAGGAGTCGGGCCGGGCGAAGCAACCGGCGGCCACGGCGGTCGCGGCGCCGGTGCGAATCGCTGTGATCCACGTGCAGTCCATCACGCAGTAGGGCAAGCCCGTTTCATCGTCGTTGAGAATAATCAGGCCGGAGATATACGGCAGGTTCTGTTTGTAGTTCTGTGGATAACCACTGACCCACTTGATACCGGCTGACCTCAGCGCCGGGATATAGGCTGGCATGGCGTGGATGAAAGCGTCGGGCCGGGTGTGAATGCCCGGCTTGGGCGGCATCTCGACCTCGCCGCGACCCTTGCACACAAACATTTGTTCAAGCGCGGCGATGACCTGTGACATGGTTACGCCGGTGTGCTCGACGTCCCGCCGCGAAAGATAGAGCAACCTCTGATCGTGCATACCCGGTACCCCGCACGGTAAAATAAGTTTGCCATGGTAGTTGGCCAGGACCACGAGATAAAGGTGGTGGCTGTGGTACAATAACGGCATGTGGTGGATGTGGCTGGCAATCTCTTATCTTTGCGGATCGGTGCCGTTTGCGCTGCTGCTGGGCAAACTCAAGGGCGTGGATATTCGCAAGGAGGGCAGCGGCAATGTGGGCACGATGAACGTGGGGCGGGTGCTGGGGCGACGGTGGGGCGTTGCGTGCTTTTTTATGGATATGCTCAAGGGTTTCGTGCCTGTGTTGGGCGCGGGGCTGATAATGGGATGGGTCGGGGATGAGTCGCTCGGGTTGGGCCAGACATGGCAGTGGTTGGCGGTGGCGATGGCGGCGGTGCTGGGCCACGTATACCCGCTCTGGCTTAGGTTTCGCGGGGGCAAGGGTGTGGCAACGGGACTGGGAGTGCTGCTTGGCTTCTGGCCCATCCTCACCGTGCCGGGGTTGGCGGCGTGGGCGACTTGGGTCGCTATGATCCTGGGCCTGCGTTATGCGAGCCTGGCGAGCATGGTGGCCGCGGTCTCGATCCCGGTCTATCTGGTCGTCCTGCACCGCTTGCATGGTGCGCACGAGTCCCTGTGGCCCATGCTGATGGTGACCTGCATCATGGCCGCGCTGGTCATTGTCCGCCACCGCAGTAACTTGGTGCGCTTGTTTGATGGCACAGAACCAAAAGTCGGCCGGTCTTAACCACCGTGTTTTCGTCAGGTTTCCGGATAAGCCGACGAATGCTGTCAACCATCGCCTTTTCGTACATGTAGCGGGTGGTCGCGGCCAGCACACACACGATCGACGTTAGAATCGCCGCGACCTCGCAGCGGGATTTGCAAATGCCAAACGATGTGACACAGGGTGGGCCGCTGGTTCTGATCGTTCGCGACGGCTGGGGACGCAACCCTCACCATGAGCACGACGCTTTCAATGCCGTCAAGCTGGCACGCACGCCCGTGGGCGACGGGTTGTTGAAGCAATATCCGTGGACGTTGATCAAGACCAGCGGAAAAGATGTCGGGTTGCCGGACGGTACGATGGGCAACAGCGAGGTCGGCCATCAGAACTTGGGCGCCGGACGTATTGTCGATCAGGAATCGGTGCGGATCACCAACGAGATTCTGGCAGGTGGGTTTTTCGACAACAGCGTGCTCATCGAAGCGGTACGGCGCGCCAAGGGCGGCGACCGATACGTTCACCTGCTGGGCATCGCTTCCGATGCCGGCGTGCACGGGCGGCTTGGGCACCTGTACGCCTGCCTCGAATTGTGCAGGAAACTCGAGCACGACAAGGTCGCGTTGCATCTGTTCACCGACGGGCGTGATACCGGGCCTGGCACCGGCAAAGTGTTTATCCAACAGATCGAAGACAAGTGCCGCCGGATCGGCGTGGGGAAAATCGTCAGCATTTGCGGCCGCTATTACGCGATGGACCGGGACAACCGTTGGGAACGCGTCGCCCGGGCGTATCAGTTGTTTACTGGTGGCGGCCACCCGCCTGGATTTGATGACGCCGTCGAGGCGGTGGCGGACTATTACGATCATCCGACAAACGACAGCCAGCAGGGTGATGAGTTCATCACGCCGCGCACTGTCGGTGAGGACTGGCGGCAGACGCGTATCGGTAGCGGCGACAGCGTCGTTTTTTATAACTATCGTGGCGACAGGCCTCGAGAAATCACACGCGCTTTCGTGCTGGATGACGACCGGTGGGCGGCGGTTAAGCCGTCACCCGACAGCGGCCGCCATGGTTTCGATCGTGGTCCCAAACTCGACGTGCATTACGTGACGATGACCGCTTACGAAGCGGAATTGGCCCCGTACGTGCACGTCGCGTATCCCAAGCCGCCCAAGTTGCAGAACATCGCCGGCCAGCAGTTGGCTGACATGGGCCTGCGCCAGTTTCGCTGTGCGGAGACGGAGAAGTTTCCACACGTGACGTTCTTTTTCAACGATTACCGCGACCAGCCATTTGACGGGGAGGGCCGACAGATGGCGCAGTCACCGAAAGTGGCGACGTATGACCTGCAACCGCAGATGAGCGCCCACGTCATTGCGGACATTGTGGAGAGTCGATTGCAGGCCGACGACCGTGAGGATTTTATTCTCGTCAATTTTGCCAACGGCGACATGGTCGGCCACACGGGCAAGATTCAAGCGGCAATCAATGCGGTCGAAACCGTTGATCGCTGTGTCGGTCAGATCGTCGATGTGGTTGTCGAGCAGGGCGGAAGGCTGATTGTCACCGCCGACCATGGCAACGCCGAGCAGATGTTTGATCCTGACACAAACAGCCCGCACACGGCGCACACTACTTACGATGTCGAATGCATCATCGTCGACCCGCGATTCACCGGCGACGCGACGGGCGACGTGGACAAACCCAGCGGCTCGCTGCGCAGCGGGGGCCGCTTGGCCGACGTGATGCCGACCGCGTTGAAACTGATGGGCCTTGCCCCACCTGCTGAAATGACCGGTCACTCGCTGCTGATCTGACGGTGCTGTGGTGTGGGGGCCAACCCCATGTGTGCCAGCACCCGGTCGGCCAACTTCTGCACCGAGTAATACTGGGCCACCTTCGGCGCGGCCCGGGTGAAACGTGCGTGCAGGTCGTCGTCGGTGAGCATCTTTTCGATCTGGTTGGCCAAGTCACCCGAATCCCAGACCCGAAAGCGCAGGCCCGCCACGTGATCGTCGGCTTCGATCGTGTGCGCCACGCCACCGTGATCCGGCACGATCGCCGGCGTGCCGCGTGCCAACGCTTCGACCGGCACCATGCCGAACGGCTCGCGGTGAATTGACGGGTACACCACGCACCGGCTGACCGTGAACAACGCATCGCGCAGTCGATCGGTCACCTGCTTGCGCCACAATACGGGCAGGCGCAGGTTCTGGGCGATCTGTTTGCACAGCAGGCCGTAATCGCTGCCGAACAGCGTCGGGCCGCACACCGCCAACTGAAACTTCAGCCCCCGCTGTGCCAGAATCTTGGCTGCGTACAACAACAGGTCGATGCCTTTTTCGGAATCTCGCCGTCCCAGGAACGTCACCAGCGGCAAGGCCGGGTCGTACTTTTTGAGCCCACGCCGCACCAGATCGCCTGCCACGTTGCGATCCATCAGCGGGCTGATCGGAACTCCCGGCGGGATCGCAGCCAAACGATCCGAATCGATGCCGATGTCCTCGGTGACCCGCGACACGTAGTCCTTGCTGACACAGATCGCCTGGTAGACGCTCTGCTCGGTTACCTCGCGAAACCGCGCCAGTAACTGCTGCTCGGTACCTGCCGAACGGGCATAGTTAGAGTACAGTTCGTAGCCTTGAAAGGTCACGAGGTAACGCGGCGGATTATCCATCACGCCTCGCAGCGCCAACGCCCACGGGCACAACACGCCCAGCATCGGCAGCACGTGCGTTACGCCCGCGTCGGCGATCTCTCGGGCGAACCGCTTGAGCACTGTCGTGTCGTGCTCCACGCCGCGATATACCCGGCTGAGCAACCCCTGCATAAGTCGATTGAGCATGTCCGGCCGCTGCTGAAGAGCGTGCGCCCGCTTCTTGTCATCGAAAAACCGCGCCATCATCCGGCCGATGGCGTCGAACATGCCGGCTCCGATTGGCCAGCGATAGCGCATGCCATGAAACAGCCAGTGCTGGCTGATCCGCTCGTCAATCTGCATTTGCCGCTGGCGGTCCATCGCCCACCAGATGTATACGCTGAACCCGCGGTCGGCCAGCTCGTTGGCCAAGCGGACGTCACGAATCAATGCGCCCGAAACCGACCCGCCCATCAGGATCAACCCGAACACCGGGTCTTGTGAATGCCGTGGCGACGTCCGGCCGTCCTGCTCGTGCAGTTCGTGTGATGTGACGTGATCGGTGGCCAATGCGCCCATGAATTGAGCATGATCCCACTTCACCGGTGACTGGGCAACCCGATCGATCGGTCGAATCGATGACGTTCAGCCGGGCCAGTTGCGACCCGTGGTCGTTATACACATCCACCAACTCGATTCGGTTATCGACTCGGTTATCCAGCAAGGCGCTGAATTACCTGTTGGGCGGCGATGCGCCCCCTTGGTCGTCTGCTCGTTGCTTAAAAGGGTCAGTTGTTAGACCCTGGGCGTTGCATCAGGCGCGGGGCTGATCGCTATCATCATCGGACCAAGGCCTTGCTTGGCGATACCATTCGGTGGCGGCTCCCAGCCCCTGCTCGAAGTCTACTATTGGCTCATAACCGATCAGGGCTACGGCCCGACCGAGGTCGGCCAGCGAATGGCGCACGTCGCCGGCGCGGGCCGGCTCGTGGGTGGCAACCAGATCCGCCCGATCGATGAGTCGTGCCATGTGCACCGCCAGTTCGTTGATTGTCACGCGTTCACCGCAGCCGATATTGATCACCTCGCCACCCAACGGATCGTTGCACGATGCAGCCAGCAGATTGGCGTGTACGGCATTATCGACGAACGTGAAGTCGCGAGACTGCTCGCCGTCACCGTGAATCACCGGATGCCGGCCATTGAAAAGCGATTTGGCGAATGCGGCGATCACGCCGGCATAGGCGCTGTTGGTGTTCTGCCGGGGTCCGAAGATGTTGAAATATCGGAGCGACACGGTGTCGAGTTGATAGCACGATGCATAAGCACGCATCAGGTGCTCGCCGGCCAACTTGGTGGCCGCATACGGGCTGCGCGGCAGCGGCGCCATCGTCTCGACCTTTGGAAGCACCTGCGTGTCGCCGTAAGCGCTCGAACTGGCGGCAAACATGACACGCTCGACGCCGGCCTCACGCGCTGCTTGCAGCACGTGCAGCGTACCCATTACGTTCACCTGCTCGTACAGCATGGGATGTTTGATGCTGCGCAGCACGGACGGCAGTGCACTCTGGTGAAACACGTACCGGCATTGCTTGACACACCGTGCGAGCGTTGCGCTGTCGAGAATTGAGCCCTCGATAAAATCTACGCACCGATTGTCGATCTGTTGTGCAGGGCGAAGATTGGACTTCCGACCACCAGACAGGTTGTCCAGCACCACCACGTGTGCGCCCAGCCTTATCAGTGCTTCGGTTAGATGTGATCCGATAAAACCGGCGCCGCCCGTCACCAACACGCGACAGCCGGCAAATCGGTCGTTGTAAATCGTGTGCCAGTCCGTTGCGCCCATGGGATTCTTCACTTTGCTGCCCCGCTGCCGGATCGGCCAAACCGGGGCGATCCGTTGAACCAATCTGGCGCGACCGCGGCAATCTGCGGCGAGTATCGGTGACGGCCCCAGATAGCGGATCTTTTATCCAGGGTTTCGAACCTCCAATAGTCTACGAAGCTTCGTGGCGGTGTCGCGAAGCCGTTGTGACCCTGCCAATTCGGGCGTGAAGTCCTCGATGATCAGTGGCACGTGCAGATCGGCCTCAACCAGCATCCTAAGCCAATCGGCCACGGGAAGGTCAGAATCGGATAGGGGGCACATATCGCGCTCAATTCGGCGCAAACCATCATCACTGCGGCCCCGGTCCACGCGCCGACAGCCTCCGATGTGGCAATGATCGATGTACGGTGCCAGTACCGAGACGCCCAACGCGGGCGCGATCTCACCTTCGATCGCGAAATTGGGCAGATCAAGGATCACGCCGATCTCCGACGGTTCGTAGTGCCGGCAGATATTCCATGCCAGCGCCGGCGAGCAGGCAAGACCGCGATTGTGCGTCTCAATCACGATCTTCAATCCGTACGGTCGTGCCATCCCGAGAATGCGGCCGAACTGCATCACCACCTCGTTGAGCATTGTTGGATAATCGAAAATACCCTCGGGATACGGCTTCGGTGAGACGCGTACGCATTGAACGCCCACTGTCGCAGCGCCGTCGAAGTGCCGCTTGAACTCGTCGTTGTCGCCGTCCGTGCAAACCTGCGGCAGTGTCGCGTACGGCACAAGTCCCGCGTCATCGAGTTGATCGCGGATCTGTTTCGCCTCATCTAGTAGGCGGTCCGGCGTTAGATCGAACTTGTGATTGCCCCAGTTGCTAAACGGTTTGCCCCGCTCGGACCGGGGAATGACGCGTGGCCTGAGGCAGTAATGGGTAATGCCAATCTCGACGCACAGCGCGATCTGCTGCCCGAAATCAAGTTCCGGCAGCATGACGGCCGTCACGCCCAGTGGCATCTGTCGGTCACTCAATGGTCATCAGCTTCCATGCCAAGGCTTGAGGCGATGGCTTTTGCAGCTCGCCCAGCCGCTGCTGCTGCGACGGCGCATACACATCAGATTACTCGTCGGCCGCGGTCGCCGGCGTGGTCGGTTGATCGAGTGCATCGATGCGGGTGTATTGGTCCAGATGACAGATGACGATCTCGCCGTCGTCTTTGACGAGCACGAGCCGGTCGAGCCAAAGACGGCCATCCTTTGCGTGCGCGAACCACGATCCGGTCTTCTTTTGCTCGATGCTGCGGATGGTGCCGACGATTTGAGTCGTCCATACCTTTTCACGCTGTGGAATCTGCTGCGTCACCCGCACACGCTGGCCCGGTTCCAGTCGCTCGTCCTGTTTTGCCATGACGGCGGCTCCCTGATCCCCACGGCCATGACGAGCGACCCGAGAAATACTCAGGCCGGCCTGGCCTCGTCTTCGTCCTCGGCGAGCAAGGGCAGGTCGTCCGATGCGGCGCTGTCCTCAAGTTCCTCGAGAGCAGCTAGTGACTGGTCCAAGTCGATCGACGAACTGCTGGCATCAGTCAGGTCGGCGGGCATCGAATCTGCGCCTCGCTTGTCACTGACTATCGATGCGCCATTGCCGGCATTGCCGATCATGGATCGCACGGGTTCGATCTCAGACGGCTTGCCGTCGACGACAACGGTGAACACGACCGGTCCGATGACCAACTCATCGCCGGCCGACAGTGCCGCTTCCTGGACGCGATCGTTGTTGAGGAACGTGCCGTTGCTCGATCCGAGGTCACGCACCGTTATCCGGGCGTCGCGGGTCTCGATCTGGCAGTGCTGGCGCGATACACTGGAT
>CAUYYV010000021.1:0-19593 GCA_963577075.1 Phycisphaerae bacterium | reverse complement strand
GGTTGATCATGTACATCACCGACCCGCCCACTCCGATCGTGTTGAGCGCGAACATCCCCAGCACGCAAAATCCCATGTGCGACACGGACGAATAGGCGATCAACTTCTTCATGTCCTTCTGCACCCAGCAGATCAGTGCCGTGTACAAGATGCCCGTCACGGCGAGCACGCCGATCAGCGGTGCATACTGCACGACGGCGTCGGGCGTCATGGGAATCGCGAGGCGCAGCAACGCGTACGTGCCCAGTTTGAGCAGTACGCCGGCCAGGATGACCGACCCGGCTGTCGGCGCCTCGGTGTGCGCCAGCGGCAACCATGTGTGCACTGGCCACAGCGGCACCTTGACGGCAAAGCCGGCGAGCATCGCCGCCAGCACCCACGCCTGCTGCGATGCGGACAGGTCCGCCGCGATATCAGTCAGATGTGCAATTGCAAACGACCACGATCCGGTCTTTTCCCTAGCGAACCAGGCGACGTACAGCACGCCGGCGAACGTGAGCATCGAGCCGGTGAACGTATACAGGAAGAACACACGCGCCGCCTTGAGCCGCTGGGTTGAGCCGTAGATGCCGATCAGGAAATACAACGGGACCAGCGTGAACTCGAAGCAGATGTAGAAAAAAATGATGTCCGTCGCCACGAACACGCCGACCATCGCCGTCTCAAGGATCAACAGCCAGACAAAAAACTCCTTGATGCGATTCTCGACGGAGGAAAATGATCCGAGGATGATGATCGGCATCAGAAATGTCGTCAGCAGGACCAGCCACAGTGATATCGAATCCACGCCGAACCCGAAGATGAGTCCGAAACTGGTGATCCAGTCGAATTGCCATGTCAACTGCATCCGCTCGGCTTTGGTGAAATCAAAAACTGACAATGCGAGCAGCGACAGGCAAAAAGCGAGCACGCTGATCAGCAGCGTCACCCCTCGAATCTGACGCCGATTCGCGCTGGGCAGGATCATCAGGATCAGGGCGCCGGCCAACGGCGTCATCATCGCCCACCACAACGCCAGCGCGCCGGGGTTACTTGCCTGCTGTTGTGCGATCAATGACGACAACATCAAATCTCCGGTTGGCGACCGTTAAGAAGCGACCAACACGACCAATAGAATTACCGCGGTGCCGACCGCCATTCCTAACCCGTAGCCCTGCAATACGCCGCGTTGTGCAGGCTGGATCGACAACCCCAACGCCCTTGGCACGAATCCGACTGTCGCGACTAGCCCGTCGATGATCATCCGATCGGCCTGGTAGAGCACTTGGCCGAGCATGTACAACGGCTGCACGATCACACGGTCATAAAACTCGTCGACATAATACTTGTTGGCCAGCACACGCACGGCACCGGCGTATTTCTGCGCGAACGCGTCGGCGGCGGCGCGATTGAGCCAGTGGAAATACGCCGCCGCGACGATCCCGACGATCGCGATCAAACCGCTGATCCACATCACCAAACCGTGCAGGTGTACTCCGTTGTGCGCCACCGCCTCCGTCGCTTGCGGATTCGCAGTCGAGGCGCTGACCATCGCATCAACCCAGTCTCCGCAGACCATTCCCGCCAGCAGGGCTCCGACGGCCAGCACGACCAGCGGCCCGTTCATCAGCCAGTTCACCTCGTGAGGCTCATGTACGTGCGTGTGCTCGACGTGTATGTCGCCGGGTTCGACCGACTCGCCGTGCGATTTATCGTTGTCGCCGTGATGCTCCTGGCCCATCTCGTATTCTGTTGGCCCGAGGAAGATGCGAAACCACAGCCGAAACGTGTAGAACGCGGTCAGCAGTGCCGTGACAAGCCCAACGACACCGAGCACCGTAAACAGGACAGCGTGCTCGTTGATGCCCTTTTCAAGCGATGCGGTCAGGATCATGTCTTTCGAGTAAAAGCCCGCCGTCAAGGGAAAACCCGCCAGTGCCAGGCAGCCGATGAACATCAGGCCGCATGTGATCGGCATCTTCGCCTTGAGCCCCGACATTTTTCGCAGGTCAAGTTGCCCGGCCAAAGCGTGCATCACCGACCCGGCGGTGAGAAACAGAAGCGCCTTGAAAAAAGCGTGCGTGAACAGGTGGAAGACCCCACCCACGGTCGACAGCACGCCGACGCCGAGGAACATGTATCCGAGTTGGGAGATCGTCGAGTAGGCGAAAATCCGCTTGATGTCATGCTGGCACAGGGCGATGGTCGCGGCGAACAGGGCGGTTGCGGTGCCGACGACCGCGACGGTCGGCAACGCGTAAGGCGACAGTTCGAAAATCGGCAACATCCTGGCGATCATGTACACGCCGGCGGTCACCATCGTTGCCGCATGGATCAGCGCTGACACCGGCGTCGGGCCTTCCATCGCATCGGGCAGCCAGACATAAAGCGGAAGCTGCGCACTCTTGCCGAACGCGCCGAGCATGAGCATGAAAGGGATCAGCAGATCGCGCCAGTCCGTCGAAATGCTGCCACGCGCTGCTTCCAGCACGGGCGCGATGCTGACCGTTTCGTAGCGCGTAAAGATCAGGAAGATGCCGATCACAAAACTCAGGTCGCCGACGCGGTTGACGATAAACGCCTTCTTCGCCGCTGCAACGGCCGTTGGCTTGTCATAGTGGTAGCCGATCAGCAGGTACGAGCACAGGCCTACGCCCTCCCAACCGAGGTAGAGCAGCACAAGATTGTCAGCCAGCACGAGCGTGGTCATCGCGAAGATGAAAAGCGACACGCCAGCAAAGAACCGTGCGTAACCGCGATCGCCCGCCATGTAACCTGCCGCGTAGATCGCCACCAGCGCACCGATGCCCGTCACCACGAACAGCATCAAGATCGTCAACGGGTCGAACAGGTATGCGAAATCAACCTTCAGGTCGCTTGCATGAATCCACTCAAACACCTTTACGTGTGTCAGTTCGCGGGATACGACCGCCTTGCTGATTGTGACGCTGATCACAAATGCCCCGACAATCGACGCGATGCAGATCGCCGCGGCCCACCGCCGCAGCGGCCGCCATAAACAGCAAACACCGCAAAGCACCGCCGCGAGTGCGGGCAGCCAGGGGATGAGTTTGGCAAAGGTAGGTATCATGCGTTCGAGGGTTCTTTCTCCTGTGAAATCATGATTTGTGATTTGCGATTTGAGTACCAGCCACGCGCCTCATCCTTAATTTTACAAATCCTTATTATCCTCGCAGTTCGCTCCACGCTTGCGCATCCAGCGTGTGCCTGCGACGAAACAGCAGCACGACCAGTCCCAGGGCCAAGGCCGCCTCGGCTGCCGCAATGGTCAGCACGAATATCACAAACGTCTGGCCCGTGTCGTTGAGGTGAAATCGGCTGAACGCCGCCAGCGTCACGACCACGCCTTGGAACATCATTTCCGTACACAGGAATATGATGATCAGGTTGCGCCGGCTGAGAAACCCGATCATCCCGATCACGAACAGCACCGCGCCGGTCAGCAGGAAGTGAGAAAGCTCGAGACTGTGAAGCGGTGTGTCGGGCACGGCGCTACGGGCTTACCTCCGGTGGCTGGGGCGGTTCGGTACGTACGCGGGCGATCACCACCGCGCCGACCAGAGAGACAAGCAGGATTACGCCCGCCAACTCCAGACCCAGTGGATGATTATGAAATAAATCAAACCCGACCCGCTCGGCGTTGTCCAGCGCCCCGGGCGATTCGATCGCGGCAAGCTGCCGCAACTGCTGCGGGTCGTCGGTCAACTCCTCGAGTCGCTGCGCCGGTCGGTCGGTCAGATATTGTTCGATGATGAATGCGTCGCTTGGGCCGCGCGCCTCGGGGTTGGGGCGCAACAGTTGATGAGGCTCGGTGGGAAACGCGGCGGACAGCAGCACGGCCAGCAACAGGAACCCCACCGCCACCGCGGCCGCCGGTTCACGCGCCACGCGATCGTACTCAGGCGCATCGGCCGGGTCGCCCGCCTGGCTGGCGAGCATGATCACGAACACGTAGGTCACCAGAATGGCGCCGCCGTAGATGATCACCAACGCGGCGGCCATGAACTCGGCGTTGAGCACCAGCAGCAGGCCCGCGGTCGACAGCACCACCATGACAAACCACAGGGCCGCATACACGGGCTTTTGGTGCGTGATCACGCGAATCGCAGCACCGATCGCCAGGGCGCTGAAGACGTAGGAATAGGCCATCGCCGGCTGGCTCAGGCCGGCCTCGTCCGACGGCGGCAGGTGATGTCGGGCCAAGTAAAGCCACATGGCGCCCAGCGTCATGGCGCCGACAACGGCCCCCAGCTTGCGCGGGCTGTAACCGTGGCGCGGCATCATCATCCACACCGCCACCGCACCCAGCACCGACGCAATATACAAAAAGTACGGCATAGACGGTCACGGCAAACCCTGACAGTGCCCGCAGCATAGAACCGCGGTTACGGTTTAGCAACGCTGAGATTGTTCCACTCTCTTGCTGGGCAAAAGAATTGTGCGAGTGAACGATGCTCTGTGCTTCGTGCTTATCAGGAGAAAATTGAGTAAGATGACTCGGTTATGCTTCTCCCATGCCCGATCAGGATTACCCGCCGCTCGGTTGCGCCGCGTTTGATCGCGTTGATGGCCTTGGGCATCGGGCTCGCGACGATCTCCTCGGCCTGGGGCCAGGATGAACCGTTCAAGATCACGATCGCTCGGTCGGGCAAGCTGACCTATCAGGCCAATCACTGGGGCTTTAGCCGTGTCATTGTGGGTAACCGCAGTGACACGGACGCAAACCTGCTGATCGCTGTCAGTTTTAAAGCCATTGAGCACAAGTTGCAATTCACTTGGCCCGCATGGCTGCCGGCGCGCACCAGTCGCACCTTTTGGGTGCCCCTGCGCACTCCGACGATCACCACCGAGAAATCGTTCATGTTCAGCGTGGATCCGCTGATCGCAGACGAGTTGGACCGGGCCGTGTTGTCGCCGTCGCTTAGACAGAGTTTCGTCAAGTACCTTGCCACGAAGTCATGGGATTTAAAGCAACTTAGCGATCTTGCGGTCGTTGACATTGACGAGCGAGGCCGCCGCTGGTTTATCCGCGATAAATATCGAAAGTTCCAGGTTCGCCATGTCGATGAACGTCTCGACGTGCTCTTCCAAAATGCCGGTGTGGAAGTCTATGTCCAACTGTTTGACACATCGGTCAAAACGGACGATCAGCAAGCAGCCCAAGTATCCCTGTTGGGTGTCGATGAGTTCCACCCGAATGTGGCGTTTCTCGGGCCGTTTGGGGGCGCGGAGGAGGCTGACGTTGCTCGATCGACTCGGGCATCGAGCGTGGTTGAGGCGATGCGCCTCGGCTCGCACCTGCCCACCGCGGTGACCGGCCTGCAACCGATCGAGATGCCGCCGATGTTTATCGGTTGGCAGGGCCAGGACACCGTCGTGTTGGCACGGGGGGATACGGAGATGGATCCGGCCCAGATCGATGCCTTGCGCCAGTGGATCCTTTCCGGCGGGCGATTGTGGGTGATGGCCGACCAGGTTGACCCAGGCTTTCTGGCCGCGTTGTTGCGCGATGACTGGACCGGTCAGATCGTCGACCGGGTCGCCTTGAACGAGTTTACAGTCACCGATGGCAGCGGCGGTGATGCGATCAGCGAATTCGAGCAGCCGGTCGAGATGGTCAGGTTGCTGGCGCCGGATTGGCGGGTGATCCACCATGTGCGCGATTGGCCGGCCTCGCTGTACCGGCAGGTCGGGCTCGGCGGCGTATGGATCACGACCATTGGGCCGCGGGCCTGGTACTACCTGGCACCGCAGAAACACTACCGCACGGGTCAAGAGCAGCCGAACAAGCCCACGCCCCAGCCGACGCTGGAACAACTGGCGGGGGATTGGCCCGGTTTCAACCAGCGGATGACCGAGCCCCCTCTGCCGGCGGATCTGCTCGAGCGCGAGACGGTCAAAATGATCGGGCACAAGATTCTCAGCCGCACGCCGGTTGGTTGGATATTGGGCCTGCTCTGCGTGGTGGCTGTGGGATTCGCGGTCGGTTTTGCCCGGAAGCGGCGGCTCGAATACAGCGCGTTGGCCAGTGTCGTCTGTGCGATCGTGGCGACCGGAGCGCTATTGCTGATCGGATCGATCAACCAGGCGCAGACCCCGTTGACCATGGCCCAGACCCAGTTCGCTCAAATACTGCCCGCCCAACGCACGGCCGTGGTCAACGGCGTGTTGGCGATCTACAGTCCCGACAAGGATCGCGGCCCGCTGATGGCGACCAGTGGAGGCGTGGTCTGGCCCAATCTCAAGTCCCAGGGCAACGAGTGGCTGCGCATGAAGTGGAACGATTTCGACCAGTGGGTCTGGGACGGTTTGCAGTTGCCCAAGGGTCAGCCCATCACCGTCCGGTTTCGCCAAGTGTTCGAGTTCACCGATCCCGTGGCGGTCACCGCCCAGTTCGGGCCCGAAGGTCTGGCCGGATCGATTAAACCCGGCAAGTTTCAACCGTTCGAGGATGCCGTGCTCGCCACGTCTGCCGGCGCCCACGCCGTGCGACGCGGCGCATCGGGCACGTTCACGCTGTATGACCAACTGAAGCGTCGCGAATACTTTGAGAGCAAGATTCTGGACACCGTCCGCCAGCGCCGCCTGGCGCTTTATCGCGGCCTGCTTAACCCGGAACGCTGGCGGGTTACTCTCAAAGACGGAAATCGAATTGGCGGGTTACTGGTGGGCCGGGACCTCGAGAAGGTCCGGCTCTTGCTCGATGGCACGGTAAAAGAAATTGACAGTTCCCAGATTGTCACGACCTCAGTGGAGCGGCCCAAGGGCTATCCCCCGCGGCCGATGCTGTTGTGGTGGACGGCCGCGCTGGGGAAAAAAGACCTGGGGTTCGTGCTGCCGGAGAAACAGCACGCCCAGCACAAGGGTACGGCTCTGGTGGCAGTACCGGTTGACATCAGGCCGACCCCAACTGACACGCGGGTGAAGGTATCGGGCGTGTTCATGCCGTTTCGTGTCGTAAGGGGTCCGACGAACAGGGGCAGCACGACCCTTTACACCAAGGGCACCGGTGTCTGGGAGTCTACGGCTCAACCCGCGACCGTGGTGATCGCCTATCAACTACCGCCGCAGGTCTTGCCCCTGAAAATCAAAGGCGGCCGATGGACCATCAAAATAGACGCTTCACGTCGAGAGGTGGAAACTTTCTTCGCCACTGACACCGAGCTTTTGCCCGTGCCCAACAGCGGCGGGTCCGGGTCGTTGCAGGTCGATCTGTCGGCTCTGGACGGTCGGATTCAGCCCAATGAGCGGGGCGAGTTGGTGCTGGCCTTGCGTGTCGGCGAGGGAAGGGTGCAGGAGAGCATGTGGCGGATCAATGACATGTCGGTGTGGGTCGAGGGTGTCGTCGAGCAACCTGGAGAATCACATGAGCGATGAGCCTGTGGTCGTAACGGAGCAGTTGACGAAGATGTACGGCGACTTCGTGGCACTCGACAGGTTGTCAATCACCGTCGAGCGCGGCCGGATCCTCGGGTTTATCGGCCCCAACGGCGCCGGCAAGACGACGACGATCAAGATCCTAGTCGGCCTGGCCCGCGCGACGTCGGGCAAGGCCCGCATCGCCGGTCGTGACTGCCAGCACGACTCCAAGCGCATCAAGCAACTCGTTGGGTACATGCCCGACACGTTCGGTGGGTATGACAACATGCGCGTGCGTGAATACCTCGACTTCTTCGGCGCCGCTTACCGCATTCCCCGCGATGTGCGCCTGCGTCGCATCAACGAAACCATGGATTTGACTGGGTCGACGTACATGAAAGATCTTTATGTTGAGGGACTGTCGCACGGCATGAAGCAGCGGATCGGCATCTGCCGCACCCTGTTGCATGACCCGCAGGTGCTCATCCTCGACGAACCAGCCAACGGGCTCGATCCGCAGGCGCGCATCGAGATGCGCGAGATACTGATGCGGCTGGCCGACATCGGCAAGACGCTGATCGTCACCAGCCACATCCTGCCCGAACTGTCGCGCATCTGTGACCAGGTGGCGATAATCACCAAGGGCAAGCTGCGCGCCTTCGGGTCGCTGGATCAGATCATGCAGAAGTTGCGCCAGCAACGTGTGATCGAGGTGCAACTACTAAGAACCGAAGACGTGGCGCCGACGGCCAAATTCATTCAGGGGCGACTCAAGCCCGGCATCGAGGTCACCGCCTTGCCGGCCGAGGCAATGGTACGGTTCAGCACCGGCGACGACGACGACGCCTTGGCCGACTTGCTGGTACAACTGACCGGCAACGGGATCCGAGTCGTCCAATTTCGAGAGGTGGCAATGGACCTTGAGGACGCGTTTATGTCCGTTACGAAAGAGGACTCGGCAACTGGTTAGTGGCGGGGCTTGCCCGGCGCTTGGCACGCGCATGGTGGTTTGAGCATGAACAACCCCATCATTCAGCGCGAACTGATCGGCACACTGCGCACCGGAAAAGCGGTGGCGTTACAGATCGGGATGATCATCGTGCTCAGCGCGCTGGTTTTGCTGCGCTGGCCCGGTGACGCGCAGGTGCAGTGGCAGAACATCGAGGCGCTCAACGTACTGCGCATCTTCGGGTACGGCTTGATGGTCATTGTCATGCTGCTGGCGCCGGCGTTTCCCAGCACCAGCATCGTCAAGGAAGTCCAGCAGGGAACCTTGGCGTTGCTGATCAACTCGCCGATGAGCCGGTGGTTGATTCTGGTCGGCAAGGTCGTTGGCTCGATGGGCTTCGTCGTGCTGCTGCTGCTGCTGAGCCTGCCGACGGCGGCCGCTTGTTACGCGATGGGCGGCATCAACTTCACCGACCACCTGCTCAAGTTGTACCTCGTGCTGCTGCTGGTCTCGATCGAGTACACGGCGCTGGGGTTGTGGGTTTCGAGCGTGGCGGCGAGCCTGGATTCGGCCATGCGCCTCACTTACGGGTTGGTGCTTGTGCTGGCGGTCGTGTCGCAGGGTCCTTATCTGATGGAGGTCGGCTCCGTTGGCCCGTTGGTTCAGGAAGTGTTCGACTGGATCCGCAATCTTTCGCCGATCCCCGTGATCATGGAGACGCTTGGCCAAGGCGGTATAGGCACGGGCGGGACGCGGAGCAAGATATGGCTATTAGGGCGGTTCTCGGTGACGTCGCTGCTCATCAGCGCGTTGTGCCTGTGGCAGGTTGGGCGCCGACTGGACCTGACCATGTTCGACCGCGCCCGGTCGGCGGGCCGTGTCACCGACGAGCGATCGGCCGGTGTTCGGTTGTTCCGCCGTATCATGTACATGTGGTTTTTCGATCCCAAGCGTCGTGCGGGGCTGATCAGCCCGCTGACCAACGCGGTGCTGATCAAGGAGTTTCGTACCCGACGTTTCGGGCGAGGTCATTGGATGCTGCGCCTGATCGGCCTGTGCCTGATCGTGTCGCTGTTGTTGACATTTGCCGCGTCGACCGCCATTTCGGATCAACAGGGCGAGGTCGCCATGATCGGCGGTATTCTGGTGGTGCTGCAGATGGCGCTGTTGATACTTATGACGCCGAGCCTGGCCAGCGGGTTGATCAGCGGCGAGCGGGAGTCCGGAAGCTGGCAACTCCTGCAGATGACGCCCCTGTCGGCGCGTAGCATCATCTTCGGCAAGCTGGCCAGCGTGCTGTGGACATTGATGCTGCTGCTGCTGGCGACGCTGCCGGGATACGCAGTCCTGTATTTCATCAACGCGGACCTGCTCGACCAGATCCTTGATGTGCTGATCACCATGATGCTCACCGCGGCGGTCGCGCTGCTGGTCAGTACCACGGTCAGCAGCTTCGTGAAGCACACGGCGCAATCGACGACCGTGACGTACACGCTGTTGGTCGGTCTGATCGCGGGTACGATGCTGGTCTGGTTGGGTCGTGACAGCGTGTTTAGCCGCGATGCGGTGGCGCAGGTATTGACCGTCAACCCGATGGCCACGGCGCTGGCGTTGATCCGGACACCGGGGTTCGAGGTGTACCGCCACGACCTCGTGCCCGCCAACTGGTGGATCATGGGCAGTGTGTGTGTGGTTTGTCTACTGTTTCTGCTGGTACGCACATGGCGGCTGACCAAGCCGCAGTGATTGATGGAGACTCGGCGTTGACTGAACATGGTCGATGGGGAATTGGGGTATGCGTGGCGTTGATCGTGATGCTGATCTGCGCACCGGTGTTGGCGATCCGCCTCGCCGGTGTCACCATCAACGCACGCGCCGAATACGAGCGCAACGGTAAACCGACCACCAACGGCGATACCGATTGGTCCATGTATCGCGACCCCATGCTGCCGCGATACAAGATCTTTAACTGCTTTCACCCGCAGTTGGCGGGTCTGCTGGTCCGGGCGCTTCAGCAGGGCGACACCGAAACGGTTCGGGTCGTGTCGAGCGAGATCATCATTGCACAGAAGCGGAACATGCCGGGTTTGCACAAGGTCGTGGCGGCGCAGGTCAAGTGGCTCGGGCACGAACACGCCGTTGCGCGGCGATCGGTCGCGCGGGCTCTGGTGAGTATTGACGCGAAAGAGGCGGTGGCGGACCTGTTCAAGGCCAACGATGCGAACAACGCAACCATCGACATGATCCTGATCACCGACCCCGCGCTGGCCAGGTGGGATCATCTGCCCGCTCGCGGGACATGGATGCAGCGGTTGACCGATCCCAAAGCGTCGATGACGGTGCGAGTCTCCGCCATCGAGTCGTTGCAGATTGTTAGACACAGCGGTGCCGCCGACATGTTGCAAAATATCGCGACGGATCGGCAGGTATCGGCCCAGTTGCGCTTGCCCGCTGCCCGAGCGTTGGCTGACATTCAGATGGCCGGCAGCGAATCGATCGCCCGCTCACTAATGGCCGGTTGGTTGACCGATCGTCTCGTGGTTGTCAGCCTGCTGCGCCACCATAGCGGTGACGAGGCCGTGCAACTGCTTAAGAAGATGGCACAGGACCCGGAACCGGCCGTGGCGGCCGTTGCGCTCAAGAGGCTGCTGGAGATCGATCCGCTGCTGATAGAGCCATTCGGCGACAAGTTGCTGGCCAACGCCGATCCAAAGGTACGCCTGCTGGTGGCGCACGGCGTATTCGTTCAGAAGTCACCACGCGCGTTGGGTGTGCTGGCGCCGCTGCTCAACGACGTTTATCCCCCGTTGCGTGCGTTCGTCCGCCGCAAGATGATCGAGCAATTCGCCATGCCGGAGCTTGCTCGAACCATCGAGCGGTTGGCCGTGCAGCAGGCAGGGGGTGGGGATTGGAAAGATCGGGGTGAAACGGCGATGGCGGTGCTGGTCAAATCGCAGTGGCGCCGACTGGAGCAGGCGGTGATTATGCTGGGGGCCATCGATTACAAACCAGCGGCTGATCGTCTGATCTCGCTGCTACAGTACCCTCGTGTCGAGGTGCGGGTCGCGGCAGCGATCGCGTTGCGCAGGCTGGCGATCAAGGAAACATTGCCTGATGTGTTCGATTACGCAAAACGCGCTGCGAATTGGCAGATCAAGCAGAGCGCCGACCCCCACGTCGGACTCGGCGTTGCACGAAAGCATGAATTGGACGAGCAGATGGCGCACTTGTTGCAGATGTTCGCCTTAATGGATTATTTTCCACCCGAAGTCGAACGATTGATGCGAAAACATGTGCCGAAAACAACACCGGCCGTCGAGCGGTTCGGCAAAGAGGCGCGGGCGGCAGCGATCTGGGCACTGGGCCATTTCCTCGCCGGCCGGCCGGATAAGGCTTTGGCAGACGAACTGGCCCGCCGGCTCGACGACAACAGCCCGATGGATCCCGAAGAGGCGGTTGTCAAGCGGATGGCGGCCATCACGCTTGGGCGGATGGGCGTCAAGTTTCCGTTCGCGTTGGGCATGGTGAAAAAACACATGACGCTCAGCGCCAGCACCGTGGACCTGGGCGGTGCCTGCCGCTGGGCTTACATGCAGATTACGGGCGAGTACATCGAGCCGTTCGGCCCGATGTATCGCAAGCAGGGTGGGCTAAGCTTTCGAATCCTCGACGAGGATACTCCGGAAGATGAGTACGACACCGAAATTGAATGACGGCATCAGCGTCGAACTTCGTGTGCGATACTGCGAATGTGATCCGATGAGGGTTGCGCATCACAGCATCTATCCCGTGTGGATGGAGATGGCGCGTATCGAGTTGCTGCGCTGCCAGGGTCGGCCTCACCACCTGCTTGAGGCCGAGGGCGTTCATTTCGTCGTGGCTCGGATGAGTATGCGCTTTCGCAAGCCAGCGCGGTACGACGACCTGATCCGCGTACACGTCCGGATGGATTGCAGCGGCCGGATCAAGGTCAACCACAGCTACGACATCTACCGTGACGAGCAACTGCTCGCCGAGGCGCAGACGACGCTGGTCTGTGTTGATGCGTCGGGTCGCCCACGCCCGATCCCCGACGGGACTTTGGCCCGAACCTGACTCGTACAACCGTCGTGATCGTTGCAGACCCATCAGGGCATCGCCCCGCGGTTTGCGCGCCGCCGAATCAGAAAAACCGCCGCCCCGATCTGGACGACGATATGCAACAGCACGTCCCATGGGAGCGGGTCAATGGCGGTATCGGTTGGTTGGTTTGTGTTGCAGGCGGCGGTGGCGTTATTCGTCCTATGGTTGGGCGTTCGCGTCGGGCGACAACCGACCACCAGTCTGTGGCTGTGGTTGGCGTTGGCGCTGGTCCTGATCGTCACTTGGGGGTGGCTCAAACACAACCCTTCCGTCGCGGTCTACTTGATTGATCCTGGCGCCTTCGCTTATCTCGAGGGCACGGGCGGGGTGCCGGGGTTCATGTTTGTCATCGGCGCCGTCTATGGGAGTAGTTGCTCGCGTCACCAACGCCGCGCTGCCGTGCTGGCAGCTCTTTTTGGCGGGCTGTACTTCCTGCAGGGCGGGATGTGGATGCTCCAGACGACGCCCAGTTCAACGCTGGCCTCAACTATCGGATCCGCCGCTGTGCTCCAGAGCCAGGAGTTTTCCTGTGTGCCCGCGTCGTGCGCCACGGCGCTGCGCATCGTCGGGATGACCGCAACGGAGGCGGAAATGGCCGAACTAACGCAGACGCGTCCTGGTACCGGCTCTACGCTGATCCGCGCCTTGGACGCGCTGCGACATCGACTTGCGCGGAGCCCGATCCGTGTCCAACTGCTCGAGCCTACCTTCCCCCAACTGGCCGTGCTGCCCATGCCGGCGCTGACGCCCCTGCAATTCAAGCCGGGACAATTACACATGGTGGTGATCCTCTCCGTTGATGAGCACGGCGTGCAGATCGTCGATCCGCAGATCGGTAGGATTCGCATGGACCGGTCCGAGTTCGAGCAGGTGTTCACTCGCCAGGTGATCGTCTTCGAGCGGTCACGGTGATTGCACTCACCTGCATATTCAATCACAATACTTGCGACGTTTCTATCTGTAAAAGGTGAAAATCATGCAGGCATGTGATTTCTCGCGTTCGCATCTGTGGTTCCGCATCGACCTGAACGAGCAGGTGGCAACCACCATGTCGCACAATCCGACACACACGGTCAATAATGTCCGCATCCCGCTTGAATGCGTCTGCGATCTGACGCCGCATGGCGGTCAGCCCGTTCAGTACGTGCTCGCCGCGTCGTGCAAGACCGAGCGGACCAATGTGCCCGGCGATATCTGGTTCCAGCCGAACGCCGATTTTTGTCCGGTGCTCAGCAGCGAGCACTTCCTGATCATCAAGCGGTACGACCACACCGGCCGCAAGGTGATGTTTTACCCCCCCTCGCAGGGCGAGCAGCCACACCGCCAGTCGGGGTTGATCGCCGAGTCGTACACGAAGACGAATATTGATGTACGTCGCGTCGATGCCGACGTGCTCGACACCGTTGAGCAGGTCGTGGAAATCGGGCTCGCTGATCGGCTGATGGTCGCTGTCACCGAGTTCGACACCGACGACGGCTACCACGTCCGGCTCGAATATCCTGTCAAGACGATCAACCTCGGCGACCGCGAGATCTTCTACCAGACCGACACCGGTCCCGTGTTGTACCCGCAAAACCCCGGCGGTTGCGATATCCCGATCGAAAGCTTCTGCCTTGCGTTCATCGCCGCCAATTCGCCCGACTGGGCCGAGTTGCTGCTCAACGTGCCGACGCCGATTCCCGGCGATCTCACCACCGACCACTACTCGCAGCCGATACGGATCACCTGCAAAAACACAATGCTCGCGCTGCGTTAATCACCATCATTTAGAGTTGTGTCGAACAATCGCATGGGAAGATCGCGTAGAGCACGCTGCCTGCGTACCTCCTTTGCGTCCGGTCATCAGCAATGTCACGCACTAACGTGGTCCACGTGCCTTGCGGCTTCAGTCGAGTCCGATGCGGTCGTGGCTGTCGGGCGGCCACAAGTCGATGCCGATGATCTCGCTCTCGTCCTTGGCGACGTTGCGGCCGCTGTGCAACTCGTTGCGATCGATGTGCACGAAATCACCCTGGTGATAAACGTTCGTCTCCCCTCCGATGGTCATTTCAAGGGAGCCTTTCGTTACGTAAAAGAACTGCTCAAGGTCGTGCTGGTGCTCGTAGAAACTGCCGCCGGGCTCGAACCGCTGCACCATGATGCAGAGATTGCACCCGCTCGATCCTTTGCGCGGCAGGAGGTTCCACAGCACGTTCTTATATTCCTCAAATCGGATGTCCGGGTCACGATTTGTCGTGTCACTGCTGGCCATCGTGGCGTCTTTCCTGGTCGTCAGGGTTGCTTCTGTTCACGGTACCATCGATACAAGCTGCAGAGATCCTCGTCGCCGTGGGTCCTGGTTGCGTCGGTGTAAACCTGTTTCGCTGCGGTGGCGACGGGGTGGTGATGGCCGAGACCGTCGGCGAGCTGATTGGCCAGCGTGATGTCCTTGGCCGCCAGCGCCAGCGAAAAATGCGGTGTGTAATCATCGTTGAGGATCATTGGGCCCTTGCCGTCCACGACGGCGCTGCGTGCGCCGCTCTGGCTGATTACCTTGAAAAACAGCTTGCGATCCAGCCCATACCGCTCAACCATCGTCATGGCCTCTGACAGGGCAGCCATGTGAATCTGGCCCATCAGGTTGTTGCCCACCTTGGCGCACGCGCCCATGCCGCTGTCGCCTAGGTGCATATGCGTTCGGCCCATGGCCTCGAAAAGGGGGACGCACTTCTCGTAGGCGGTCCGATCACCGCCAACCAGAAACGCGAGATTTCCCCCTTCCGCCTCGTTGCGGCTGCCGGTGACCGGCGCATCGAGAAACGTGATCTGTTTTGCCGCCAGTGTTTCAGCCATCTGCCGACTGGTGTCCGGGTGTACGGTCGTTGAATCGATGACGACGAGCCCGGCCCGTCCGGATTCGAGCACGCCGCCGTCGCCAGTGATGACCTGCCTGACCGCCTCGTCATCGGCGACCATGGTCACGACAGCATCTGCGTTGCTGACCAGTTGCGCGATGGTCTCGGCCACACGCGCGCCTGCATCGGCGGCACGCTGACACTTTTGCGCCGTGCGGTTATACACGCAGACGGCGAAGCCGGCCTTGGCCAGGTGCACAGACATCGGCGCGCCCATCGTGCCCATGCCGATGACACCAACCTTTTTCATCGTCCTGACCTCTCAAGAACAGGTGGTTATGACAACTGCACGGTGGGCAGACAGGACGGCCCCGTGGGCTCGAAACTCTTGTACATCAGCACGCACTCGTGATGGCCCAGCCGTTCAGATGCAGTCTGCTCACCTGCCGCAACCGCCAGCACACGATTGTAAATCTCCTGGCCCATCTCGTCGAGCGTGGCGCGCCCTTCGAGGATCCGTCCGGCGTCGATGTCCATGTTCTCCTGCATCTTGAGATATGTTTGCGGGTTGGCGCATACCTTGATGACCGGCCCGATCGCCGATCCCACCACCGAGCCCCGCCCCGTCGAGAACAGATTCAGGTGGCAGCCGCAGGCGATCATTTCGATGATCCCGCTGACGTCACTGAGTCCGGGAAACCCGAAGCGTACTTCACCGTCGGGTACCATGTCCAGCAGGTAGAGTCCGCCGGTCGGCGGCCGATCACCGGGCTTGATCATGCCGCTAATCGGGGCCGTGCCGCTCTTGCAATAGGCCCCGAGTGATTTTTCTTCCATGGTTGTCAGCCCGCCATCAGCATTGCCGGGCGAAAAGCTGGCGTGTCCGAGTGTTTCGTGGTAACGGCCGGCTTTGACCACGGCGTTGATCATCTCCTGGCCAAGCTGCGGGGTGATGGCGCGGTCGGCCAACAGTTGTTCGCAGCCGATCAGTTCGCCGGTTTCGTGGAACATGACCGTGGCACCCTGCTCAACCAGCTTGTCGAACGCCCGCCCGATTGCCGGATTGGCTGTCAGCCCGCTGGTCGCGTCCGAGCCGCCGCAGTTCGTGCCGACGATCAGGTCGCCGACGGCCATCTCGACTCGCGGTGTCTTCTCAAGTTGTCCGAGCATCTTTGCGATGATCGTGCGGCCCGCCTCGATTGTTTTCGTCGTCCCACCTGTTTCCTGAATCACGAGAGTTTCCACCGGCCGGCCTGACTGTTCGGCCGTGCGGGCTACGCTGTGGCGGTTAAAGCCCTCACAGCCCAGCGACATCAACAGCACGCCGCCAACGTTCGTGTGCGTACACAGGTTGTTCATGATCCGGTGCGCGTACGAGTTGGGGAAACAGCCGGCAAACCCGATCAGGTGTACGTCGTGATCGCGATATGGATACACGATCTCCCGTGCCACATGGTGTGCGCACTCGACCAGATACGCCACGACGATGACGTTGCGGATTCCCTTGTGTCCGTCCGGTCGCAGGTAACCGAGCAAGTCAGTCCTCCTTGGCAAACGGGTTTTCCCCGTCTTCGAGCAGATAGGTCGGCAGGTAATCACTCTTGAGATTGTGGGTGTGCACCAACTCGCCGATCGCGATGTCAGCCGTGGCTGTTCCGAGCGGTGCGCCGTATTTGAGAACCTTTTCGCCCATCGCAATCGGTTGGTTGGCGACCTTGAATCCCATGGGCAGCGGTTGCGAGATAATGACCGACTGGCCGCGGATCTCAATGCGCTCACCGGCCTTGATGGGCACAGCTACGGCGCAGACGTTGTCCTTGGGCGAAAGTTGCAAGAGTCGTTTCTCGTGGTCGCACATTTGGGCGTGCATCCTTTGGTGTCCTCTGCTCCATTATTATAGTTTACCCGACCGCATGACACGGACCACTATCATCAGCGTACGGGGCAGGCTTGTCCTCTCGGGACCCATAACCGTTTTGGGCGAGTTCCTCGAATCCTGACGATAATCAGACATGATTAGTCGTGGTGGTTGATCCCGAGGCCCGTTCATGGCGGAAACCGACGTCCAGACCGATTCACGCCCTTGTCGCGATCGCTTTGCACTCTGGTCGCTGATGATATTTGTCATCGCACTGGCCGTCCGCGCTCTGCATCTGTGGCAGATCCGTGCGGCGCCGTTCTTTTCGCTCAAAATGATCGATGCCGAGAGCTACGACCGATGGGCACGTAGAATCGCCGATGGTGACTGGATTGGCAGGGATGTTTTTTTCCAGGCGCCTTTGTATCCGTATTTTCTGGGCACGATTTACAAGCTGCTAGGCACCGATCCGATGACCATTCGCGTCTGCCAGGCTGTCCTGGGCGCCTTTGCCTGCGTGCTGATCGCGCAGGCGGGGTTGCGTTTTTTATCAAAGCCGGTGGGCATCGTGGCCGGGATGATGCTGGCCGTCTATGCGCCGGCGATCTTTTTCGACGGCCTGATTCAGAAGGCCGGGATCGCGATGTTTTTTCTGTGTACGGTGTTGTGGTTGCTTAGCCTTATCGACACGAGGCCGCGATGGTGGCTGTGGCTGTTAGCGGGCGGTACGATGGGGTGTCTGATCCTGACGCGTGAAAACGCGATGCTCTTCGTGCCGGTGATCGCGGTCTGGATGCTGGTGCGCTTTGCAGAACCGGGTCTGCGGCGGTTGGCATGGGCGGCGGCTTTTGCGGTTGGATTGGCGTTGCTCCTGATGCCTGTCGCCGTGCGCAATTGGCACGTTGGCGGGGAGTTTCACCTGACGACCTCGCAGTTTGGCCCCAACTTCTTTGTGGGCAACAATGCGCGTGCCGATGGCATCTACAAGCCCATGCGGTACGGGCGCGAGGGCATGCAGGACGCGATCTCTGACTATCGCGATGAAGCCGAACGCGCCCTGGGCAGGTCGTTGGTAGCCGGCGAAGTGTCGTCCTATTACACCAACCGGGCCCTGCAATACATACGGTCCCAGCCGGGCGATTGGCTCAAACTGATAGGCCGAAAGTTTATCCTGATGTGCAACGCCGTCGAGATCGCCGACACGGAGGATCAATACACGTATGCGCGGTGGTCGCTGCCGCTTCAGATCGGTGGCTGCGTATGGCATTTTGGCGTGCTGGTGCCGCTGGCGGTGCTCGGTGCGATCGTGGCCTGGCCGAAGCGCAGACGGCTATGGCTGCTGCTGGCGCTGCTCGGGATGTATGCGGCTGGCCTGATGATGTTCTACGTGTTCGGGAGGTACCGGTTTCCACTGGTACCGATGCTGATTCTGTTCGCGTCGGCCGGTGTGGTGGGTTTGGCAGGTTTCCTGCGTCGTGCATCCGTGTTGTGGATTGTCGCGGCGGTTGCCACGACAATTGCCGTGGCCGTGGTGTGCAACTGGCCCGTGATCGATCGCGGGAAGATGATCGCCATGATGTACACCAACGTCGGCATGGTGCTCGTCGGTGATGGCAGGACGCATGAGGCCGTTGTGCAGTTCCACGAAGCGCTTCAGATCGACGCTGATTTCGCCGACGCTCATTACGGGCTGGCCAGGGCGTTGCAAGCGCAGAATCGACGCGAAGACGCGAAGCGACATTATCGACTTGCGATCAAGAGCGAGCCTGACCACGCCTACGCACATATGCACCTGGCGATGATGCTGCAGCGGTCCGACGAGTTCGAGGAGGCGTTGCAACATTACAACCACGCGATGCGTCGGCTCAAGCGCAATGCCACCCTGTACAACAGCCTCGGCGTTGTGATGCGCAGCCGAGGCCAGTTGGAAGACGCCATCACGTACTTCCGCATGGGATTGAAGGTTGAGCCTGGCAACGCGGGGGCAGCCTTTAACCTGGGCAATACGCTTTACAAGTCCGGTCAGACGGACGAAGGATCCTACTACCTGCGTTACGCGGCACAGATCGATCCACAGTTATTACCCATCTTGCAGCAGCTCGGCATCGAGCTTCGCAACGATCAACCCCTGCCTGACCCGGGGGGCAGGTAAGTTCGGGTATCATTGGGCGATGCAGTTGAACGGTTCGCGTTTTCAGTATGGTTGGTTTGAGTTTGGATAATAATTTTGTCTGGTGGTAAGACAAGGTAAAGGCAGCGGGACATGAAGACACGATCATGGGTGAAAATGAAGTTATGCGTGCTGCTGGTACTCGGCGCGACGGGGATGTTGATGGACGGCTGCTCCGGGGGTGAGAAGTATCGGGTCGAAATTAAAAACGTGGTGCTGATCAGCATCGACACCTGCCGGGCTGATCATCTGAGCTGCTACGGCTATCGTCACCCCGTCACGCCGAACATCGATGCGCTGG
>CAUYYV010000020.1:0-19649 GCA_963577075.1 Phycisphaerae bacterium | reverse complement strand
TCACTACGGCGTCAACAAATTCGTATTCGAGGATCCCGAAATCCGCGACATGAGCCACAGCCTGACCCTGCCATTTCTCAAGAGTTGGCAGTACATCGACCAGCAGTATGTCCCCAACCCAAGCGTGTACGTGCTGGGCACCTGGCTTTTTGTCATGCTCACCATTTTGGTGATTGCCGGCTCCTCCAACGCGGTGAACCTGACCGACGGCATGGACGGCCTGGCCAGCGGGATCACCGGTATATGCGCCTTTGCCCTGATGATCCTGGCACTGATCGCGGGCAACAAGGCGACGGCCCAGTATCTGTTGGTGCCACACATCCCCCTGAGCGACGAGTTGGCGATTGTCGCCGGCGCCATGGTGGGCAGTTGCCTCGGGTTTCTATGGTTCAACTGCAGCCCGGCGCAGGTGTTCATGGGCGATACGGGGTCGCTGCCGCTGGGCGGGTTGCTCGGCTATATCGCCGTGGTCATCCGCCAGGAGTTTCTGTTGTTTGTCATCGGCGGCGTATTCGTAATCGAGGCCGTGTCAGTCATGTTACAAGTCGGGTTTTTCCGCTTCTCGGGCGGTCGCCGGATCTTCAAGTGCGCACCGATCCATCACCATTTTCATCTGCTCGGCTGGACGGAGCAACAGGTGGTCGTCCGCTTCTGGCTTCTCAGCGCCATCTTCGCCGCCATTGCCCTGGCCACGCTGCGCCTGCGGTGAATGTTTGCGGGCCGGGCCTCGATCAGGCCAAATGAATTGGGGCGTACCCGGATCAATAGCAGACGTATGGTTCAAAATTGATGTCGACGGACATGCGCCACTTGATGTGTGCTGCCCAGTGGAACTTGACGTGCCCGTCGGGAAAAGCCACGTTGCCGCCGAGCAGGTCGAATCCGCCCGTCTTGTGATTCACCATGCCCTCATAATATCCAACGTGATTGGCCGGGTTGCGGATCGGATCATTGATGTTGGGCCCGATGCTCGCGCCGCCATCGGTGATCCACATCCGGTCGGTTAACAGGGCGGCCTCGCTATGGCGCTGCCGATGATCCAACGTCAGGATCGGCCCCACACCGTCGTAGACGTCCTTGTAGGAGTTGTACATGGCCCCATCACGCGCGTACCACCCATGCCAGCGGTCTGACCCGTTGGTGTCGTTGCGGGCGCGGCCAATCCCACCTAGATACAAGTACGTCGTATGCACAACCGAGTCGCCCGGCCCACAGGGCAGACTGCTTTCGTTCCACGGGTTGTTGGGGTTTACCGGATCGGCGGCACCCCAGCCGGAATACCAGCAAGTGCCGGTCGAATGGGTAGAGGGGAAACCCATCACGGCCCGGTCGTAACCCTGCGAAGCGTAGAGCGAAGAGCCGGTATTGCCCTTTGTCAAAAAGTCCGGGCAGGTGAATACGTGCAGTGAAACGGCCGCCCAGGGATTATCGAAATCCGTTCCACCGCTGCCATCCGGGGTCACCGCGAACCCCTCGATATATTCGGTGACCTCCTTCGCGCCGCCGATGACCGACGGCGCCGCCCAATAGCCGAAAGGAAAGCCGTTCCTGTTCGACGTGGCGTAACCGATCAACCCTTGCACGATCTGGCGCTGCTGCGTGCCGCAGATCGTGTACCGGGCTGTACGCTTGGCCTGCTTGACCGACGGTAGAATGAGCGTCACCAGTAACGCGATGATCGTGATGACCACCAGCATCTCGATCAACGTAAAACCGCGGCGGACCGCGGGATTGGCTGAATTATTCATGACCCACTTCTTCCGTTTGTCACGCTTTTTTTATTGTAACGTGTTCCACCCCATTTCAAGCAGAGCACCCTCGCCGGACACAAGACATGGGGCGATGCTCTACCCGAATTCAATAGCAGATGTACGGCTCGCGAGTGCTGACAACGTCCATGCGGTCCTTGAGCTGTGCGGCCCAGCGGAACTCGACGTGACCGTCGGGAAAAGTCACGTTGCCCCCGGCAAGCTCGAGGCCGGTGGCCTTGTGATTCACCACGGCCATGTGACCGCCGACGTCCGTGCCCGGATCGCGGACAGGATCTTGCCAATGACTGCCGTCGGTGATCCACATCCGGTCGGTTAACAGGGCGGCCTCACTATGGCGCTGTCGATGATCCAATGTCAGGATCGGGCCCACGCCGTCGTAGATATCATCGTAAGCTCGGTAGACACCAACGGAGTTGGCCAGCCAGCCATGCCAGCGGGATGATCCGTTGGTGTCGTTGCGGGTGCGCCCGATCCCGCCGAGATACATATACGTTGTATGCACAACCGAGTTGCCCGGGGCGGACGGCAAGTCACTTTCGTTAAACTCACTGGAGTTCGGATCACCCGCCCCCCAGCCGGGATACCAGAAACCGCCATTCTGGTGAGGCTGAGGATATCCCATCACGGCGCGGTCGTACGGATCGTAGAGGGAAGTCCCTGTTCCCGGTCGCATCTGAAAGTCCGGGCAGGTAAACAGGTGCAGTGAAGCGGCCGCCCAGGGATTATCGAAATCCGTTCCACCGCTGCCATCCGGGGTCACCGCGAACCCCTCGATACATTCGGTGACCTCCTTCGCCCCGCCGATGACCGTTGGGGCTGCATAATAACCGAACGGAAAGCCGTTCCTGTTCGACGTGGCGTAACAGATCAGCCCCTGCACGATCTGGCGCTGCTGCGTGCCGCAGATCGTGTACCGGGCGATACGCTTGGCCTGCTTGACCGCCGGCAACAACAACGAGATGAGCAAGGCGATGATCGTGATGACCACCAGCATCTCGATCAAGGTGAACCCCCGGCGAATCCCGATCGTGATCTTCATGCGCTCACCCATCTAATTCCTGATCCTTGTGTTTAGGATTATTCTAGCCGACCACGCTTCCATTTCCATCAACATTCGACACCGAATCCCTTCGTCGGCGAGACCGAGTCCATCCCCAAATCAATAGCAGATGTACGGCTTGAGACCGGACGAGGTATCGATCCGCTCTTCGATGTGATCGGCCCAGCGCCATTCGATGTGGCCGTCGGGAAACCCCACGTTCCCACCGATCGTGTTCTGCGAGCCGTCAATGTGATTGGGGCCGATATAGTGGCCACTGACCATCGAGCCGCCATAGCGCAGCGGATCGTGAGGGTTGCCCTCGTCTGTCAGCCACATGCGATCGGTCAGGATCGCCGCCTCGTTGTGACGCCGCCGATGCGTCATGTGCAAAATGGGTCCGATGCCGTCATAGGGATCGTCGTACGAATCGTACATCGCCTGCGAGAAGGCGTTCCAGCCATGCCATCGGGTCGTGCCGTTGGTGATGTTCGACCAGTTGCCGATGCCGCCGAGGTATTGATAAGTCGTGTTGATGGCCGACGCCCCCGGCGTGGGATCGAGAATCCCCGATGGCCCCCAGCCCACATAAACACCCTGGCTGTTAGGCCAACTGATTACCACGCGATCATAGACGTCGTAAATCGAATGCCCCCTCCCGGCCGCCTGCCTGAAATCGGGACAGGTAAACACCCGCAAAGCCGCATCGCCTTCCCGCGAGTGGTGCTGATAGTCCCTGCTGATCATGCCGCCGGCCTGTATGCAGTGAACCAGGTCAAGGGCTCCGCCGATCACCGTCGGCGCCGGACCCGTTGCGTTCGCAAACTCGTTGTTGTTCTCGAGGGCGTAGCAGATCAGGCCTTGCACGATCTGTTTCTGCTGCGTGGCGCAGAGCGTGTACCGCGCGATGCGCTTGGCCTGCTTGACCGACGGCAGAAGGATCGAGATCAGCAGCGCGATGATCGTGATCACGACCAGCATCTCGATCAACGTGAATCCACTTGGACCGGCATGCCCCAACCTCACGCCCATCGCTGACATACCTTTCTGTCGCTTGGACAACATGCTGGCTTTTCATGGTATCCGGACGACCCAGCGCTTACACCTTCCCCCGCCCATCATCCTGGTTGATACTGCGATCACACACCCTAGGCCCCGAAACCAATGCAAGTGAACACCCTGACCGTGCCCCTTCATTGGTAGAAAGGGGGCTGTGGACCGTGAATCCGGCAAAGCGACACGCAACAGGGGTGTGCTCTATCAGCCTCCGCGTGCAGGCTGGGGCCGGCCCTATGGCTTAACCGCCCAAATCACGCCAACCGATTCCCTTCCAAGAACTGGCGCAATGAACCTGATGGGGGTTGGTATCGCGACCAAATGTTCCGGTCACGTCAGGCCCGGCCAGAGGTCGCCGCAAAGCGATCTCCAGCCTGCGCCGCCCGCTGGCGACCGCGCACTCGACTTCAGCCTGACGTTGCAATTGGCCGGGCTTGGGCGAACAACAGCCACCTACACCAATTGCGACGCTACACGCGGCACCACAGGGATGAACCTTCTTTTTTCAGGATTTCGTAGCCGACGTCGGACGTCGATCAATAGCGCTCGCGTCGTCCGCCACCGCCGCCGCCACTGCCGCCTCGGCCACCACCGCCACCGCCACCACCGCCACCACCGCCGGCGGGCCGGGGCCGGGCTTCGTTGACGTTAAGCGTCCGACCGTCGAATTCGGTGCCGTTGATCGCTTCAATAGCTGCATTGGCCTGACTGCTGTCAGCCATTTCGACGAACCCGAAGCCACGTGGCCGACCGGTATCACGGTCGGTGACGACGGTGGCCTGCTCGACCTCGCCGTGGGCGCCGAACAGATCGCGAAGCTGATCCTCTGTCGTCTGGTAGTTAAGGTTGCCGACATAAATTTTCATCGCAGACACTCCAATGCAGGTGTGGCTCACGAGCAGCATGGAGGCCTACGTGGGCGACACGGTCTTTAGGTACTGGCCGGCGACGGTCGCCAGCCCTGATCTTGGGCGAGGATTGTACACGAAATGTTACCTGTCAACCAGCCCGCCACAGCGATCGGCCGAGATTGCCCCATTCGCAGGCTGGGCTGTCACGGCGCCCCATGGTCGGATTCAACCACGACGGCCGGTTCAGTGGGCACGACCCGGACGCTCTGGCCGACGACAAACGGGCAGGAATAGTCGGTCTGGACCAGCAGCGTATGGTCGCCCAGCACCACGGTGTAAGTCAGATCGTGACCCTTGAACTCCCGCCTGATGATCTGGCCGGCGGGCTTGCCCGGATACAGATTCTCAAACCGCAGGTGCTCGGGACGAATGGAAATGCGGATATCCCCGGCCGTTTCATTATCCAGGCGGACCAAGCCCAAGGCACACTGGGCGCAGCAGCCCTGGGCGTCGGCGGCCAGCAGGTTGGTCCGTCCGAGGAACTGCGCAACAAACGCCGTGCGTGGCCGGTGATATACGTCGTCGGGCCTGCCAATCTGCTCGATCCGCCCGTTGTGCATCACACCCAGGCGGTCGGCGAAGCTAAGCGCCTCCTCCTGATCGTGGGTAACCAGCACGGCCGACATCCGGTTTCGCCGCAACAGCCGGCGCACGTCGTGGCGCATGGTCTGGCGCATCGAGGCGTCCAGATTGCTGAACGGCTCGTCAAGCAGGATAAGCGTTGGTGCTGGCGCGATCGAGCGAGCCAAGGCCACACGTTGCTGCTCGCCACCGGAAAGTTCTTGCGGCATCCGGTGCGCCAACGGCGTCATCCCGGTCATCTTCAGCACGGCCGCGGCACGGCGGTGGCGATGATGACGCGATTGACCGGCCAGCCCGTAGCAGACGTTCTGCATGACCGTCATGTGAGGAAACAGGGCGTAGTCCTGAAAGACAAACCCGATGCGGCGCCGGTGAGGCGGTATGTGCGTGCCGTTTTGCGACATGATCTGGCCGGCCAATTCGATGCTGCCGGCATCGGGCCGCTCGAAACCTGCGATCAGCCGCAGCGCCGTTGTCTTGCCGCAACCCGAGGGGCCCAGCAGGACGAAAATCTCGTTGTTGCCCACGTCAAACGACATCCGATCGACCACCGCGTCGCCGTCGGGGTCGAATCGCTTGCTCAGATCGGTGACGTTCAGTAGTTCATTCATGTCGTCTTGCGGTACTCGATCGTCAATACGCCTACGAAGGCAGCGGATGTTAGCAGAATACACAGGGCAAACGGTGCGGCTTGGGCGTAATACTGGTCCTCGGCATAGGACCAGACGTTGATCGCCAGTGTTTCATAGCCATCGGGCTTCAACAAAATCGTCAGCGGCAGTTCCTTCATGATTGAAAGAAACACCAAGGCGGCACTGACGATAAGGCTATGTCGCAACAATGGTAACGTAATAGTGGCCGCCGTGGCCAGCCTGCCCCTGCCCAGCCCGCGGGCCGCCTCCTCGAGGTGGGGGCTGGCGCAAAACAGGCCGCTCCGCACCGGGCCGACCGCTTCGGCGAGAAAATGCAACGCGTAAGCACCGATCAGCACGATAAGCGTCCGATAAATCATCATCCCACGCGTCAGCACGATCAGGCTCAGGGCAAAGGCAAGCGGAGGGATGGCGTATCCAACGAATGCAAACCGCTCAAGCACCGCCGTCAACGGCGACGGGTATCGCCGCGCCAGCAAGGCGATTGGCAAGGCCAACGCCGTCGCCGCCAACGCGCCGGGCAGACTGACGGCCAACGACCCCCGCAGTGCCGGCCAAATCGCCGGGTAGCCGCCCACGTCCGCTGGCTCAACAGCCCAGAACAACAGCGTTGCCACCGGCCCGGCAACGCTTATCAACGCGATTACCGTCAACAACAGATACGCCGGCACCGACCACCAGCCCAGCCTGACGGCACGACGCCGCGGACGCGCTTGCGCGCCGCTGGGAAATAGCAGCAACCGGCGAAGAAACCAGAAGTCCACCGCCAGCATGACACCCGACATCGCGATCAGCGACAACGCCGGGCCTGCGGCGTGGGCGATGCTATAGCGGTATGAGTAATACAGGGCCGCACTGAACGTCTCGTACCGCATCAGGCTGACCACCGCGAAATCGCCGACCACGTGCAGCATCACGAGCAGCGCACCGGTCAGCAACGCCGGACGAAGTTGCGGCAAGGTGATCCGGAAGAAGACGCTAAACCGTGACCGGCCCAGCGATCGACCCGCGTGGGCAAGGGCGGGGTCCAACTCGAGCATCGCGCTGCGCAGGTTCAGCATCATGTACGGCGAGTTGTAGAGCCCTAGGGTAATCAACGCTCCCCAGTAGCCCGATGGCACGCCCACCGTTTGACCCGTCAGGTGGTGCCACAACCCACCGTAACCGCCCACCGACAGCAAGGCGTAGGCCATGATATAACCCGGCACGGCCAGCGGCAGCACGCCAATCAGGGCAAACACGCCGCGGCCGCGAAGATTCGTCTGCGTCGTCACGTATGCGATCGGAAAAGCGATCAGGATTGTGAACACGAGCACGCCCACGCACAGCGCCGCGGTATTCCACAGCATCCCCAACGTGCGATGGCGAAACAGGTCACCCAGCACTTGGGCCGCATCGGCCTGCAACATGCGTGTCACCAAGTAGATAATGGGTGCCGCGATGGCCACCGCCGCGCACATCGCCGGCGCCAGCAAATACCAAGGTGGCCGGCGTTGAACGACAACCACGTCTATAACAGGCCTGCCTCCCTCAGCATGCGCAGCGTCGCTTGCAAGTCGTTCAGGTCGTCCGCCATGACCTTCGGCACGAGTTCGAGCAGTTTCTGCCGATCGACAAGTTTCGGGTTGATGATCACCTGGTCGGTGACCGGGTACTCAAAAACCTCGGAGGTGAAGTACTGCTGGGCGGTCGGTGAGAGCAGAAACTCGACGAATCGGTCAGCCGCATCACGATTGGCCCCGTGTTTGAGGATGCCCACGCCCGCAACGTTGACCAGGTTGCCCACATCGCCGGGTGCGAAGAACCGTTGCTCGACGGGGAATCGCCCGTCCGATTTCTTGAACCGCAGCAGGTAATAATGATTGGGAAGACCCAAATCGATCTGTCCGTCGGCCAGTGCCTTGATGATCGGCGTGTTCTTGGCGAACCGCTGGGTGTCGTTGCGTTCCATGGCGTCGAGCCATCGACGCGTTTCCTGATCTCCATGCACCTTTCGCATGGCGGTGACGAACGCCTGGAACGAGGCGTTGGCCGGTGCCCATCCGACGCGGCCCTTCCACTTGGGCTCGGTTAGATCGAAGACGCTGGTCGGCAGTTGATCGACGTTGACCCGCCTAGGTGCGTAGGCCAACACGCGGGCCCGGCCGCTGGTGGCGACCCACAAACCCGAGGCGCTGCGCATCGGGGCAGGCACCGTCTCAAGAACCGATTGATCGAGCGGGGCAAACAGGCCTGTTCTGGCAATCGCACCCAGTGCACCACCATCCTGCGCCCAGAACACGTCAGCCAAACCCGCATCGCCCTCCTCGATCAGCGTAACAGCAAGTTGCGCCGTTGACCCGTAACGGACGGTGACGGCAATGTCGCTGCGTTTCTCAAATAGCCGGACGATCGGATCGACCAAGCCCTTGCTGCGCCCACAATAAACGATCAATTTATCCGATGACTTTTTTGCTTTGCCGCAGCCCAGCGGGGCGACAAGTGCAATGATCAGGAGTACCGCCATCGGCGGTCGTAGCCGTTGGTTCATCTCGGTTCTCTCCCTGACAACCGCAGGTCTCACGAGGATGTAAATGATAATGAGTCTCAACAACTAGTCAAAGACTTGGAGATTGCCCGCCGGAAGCCGCTTACTCCGTGGATCGCGTTGCGGGTGACCGGTTCGCTCCGCCAGTTGTTGCTGCATCTACTTGCTCGAACCGATCGGGCGATGTGTGGACGTGGTCGCCCGAATATGGCAGATATTTGGCAGGTAATTTCCCACAACCGATTATTTTGCAGCATGTTGCGATCCTCGGTCCGCCCGGGGCATAGCCGTCAGCGTGATGATGAACAGCGGACCGCGACGCCGATCGCAACTTTGTACAGTAGCATCCTGCCCCTTGGAACCGGACACCTGAGACCGTGCACCGCAACACTGGACACGGGGCACTGAACACAGGACACTGATCAGCAACCCTGAACATTGGACTTTGACCATGAAGATTGAACCTTTTCTCGCGGAACTGAATCGGCTGCGTAAAGACCTGGAGAGCGAACCGGACGACCTCGAATGGCTCGCGGTACATCACGCTTTCGTGTTCATCAGCTACCAGATGAACGCATTCCAGAAATACCTCGACGGGGCGGAGCAACGCGGCGAGTTTGATGCGTACAAACAGTCACAGGAGAATTGACGCGAAATAATGTCGCTGAGAGATGAACAGTTGCGGTCCTTCCACGACAAGGGGTTCGCGATTGTTGAGCACTTTTTCGATGAACGCGAAGTCGCGGCGATGCAGGCGGAACTCGAACGGATCAAGCACAGTGAAGCGGCCCGAAACGTGGCGACCGACGGCGACAGCAAGACGATTTCCCAAACGCTGGTCAACCTGCAAATCGTCCCGCTCAACAAGGTCAGTAACCTGTTTCGCGCCTTCCCTTTTCAACCCAAGGTGCTCGACGCGGTTGAGCAATGCATCGGCGTGCCGTTCGTCCGCCAACTCGACCAGATCTTCTCAAAGCCGCCCGGCTGCGGCTCGGGCACGGACTGGCACCAAGACAACGCCTACTTCCAGATCAACGATCCGACGAAGGCGGTGGCCATGTGGACGGCCCTGCACGACGCCAGTCGCGCCGGCGGCACGCTCGAAGTCCTGCCGTGCAGCCATTTCACACCGTTGCACCATGAATGCGACCCGATGTCGAATCATCACATCAGTTGCGTGGTGGACGACGAGTCGGCCGCGGTGCCCGTCGAGGTTGACGCTGGCGGCGTGATCTTCTTCAACTACGGAATCGCGCACCGAACCGGGCCGAACCGGGCCAACCACACGCGCGCGGGGCTGGCGTTCCACTTCCTTCGCACCGACTACATCCGCCATGACAAGAAGAGCGAGGACTATATCCACCTCCGCGGCGACGACGCCACCGAGGGTGTGCGCGAATACGGCGTTAACCTTTCCGGCGCCTGGACCAAGCAGGTCAACAACGCCATTGCAAACGGACCAGGCGAAACATGACCATCGGGCCAAGTCGCAGACGGTCACGGTCCGTGTGTCGAAAAGTCGATCGGCCTGACCGCGCTACTGCGTCGCAAGACTGATCGGCCAGGTACATCCGGACCGATATCCGGCGTTGATCGCCGAAAGTCACTATAATTTCCTGCCTTGCCCAGCGAATCAGGCGGGTTGACACCACATCGGACAAACCCCATGGCTCAGAACCACCTACGCAACGTCGCGATCATCGCCCACGTCGATCACGGCAAGACCACGCTCACCGACCAATTGCTGTATCAGTCGGGGATGTTCCGGGTTGAGGAACTGGACAAGCTCGCCGGCGGCCAGCACAACCTGATCATGGACACCGGCGACCTTGAGCGCGAACGCGGCATCACTATTACCTCCAAAAATTGTGCGGTGAACTACCGTCACAGCGACGGCGCCGACTACAAGATCAACCTGATCGATACGCCGGGCCACGCCGACTTCGGCGGCGAGGTCGAGCGTGTGCTGAACATGGCTGACGGTTGCCTGCTGCTGGTCGATGCGTTCGAGGGCCCGATGCCACAAACACGGTTCGTACTGCAAAAAGCCCTGTCAATCGGGCTCAAGCCGGTCGTCGTGATCAACAAAATCGACAAGCCCAATTCCCGGCCGAATGACGTGATCAACGAGGTGTTCGACCTGCTCGCCCAACTCGATGCGCCCGACGACGCGCTGGACTTTCCGATCGTGTACGCATCGGCCAAGCAGGGGTGGGCCACTACCGACGCCGATGGCCTCGGTAAGAATCATCCGACCGACATGGCCGAACTTTACCGGGCGATTCTCGCTCACGTGCCCGCGCCGTACGCCGAGGGATCGGCGCGTGGTGCCACCGTGGGGTTTGCCTCAGGTACCGAGGCACTGGCCGCCCCGCTGCAATTGATGGTAACCACCATCCAGTACAGTGACTACGTCGGGCGTATCGCCATCGGACGCGTCACTGCCGGGCGCATCACCGCCGGGCAGCAGGTCACCGTCATCAACCGCGCCGGCGAGAGCCGCCAACAACGGATACTCAAGCTCAACGTGTTTGACGGCCTGACCCAAAAGGCGATGAACCAGGTCACCGCGGGCGATATCTGCACCATAGTCGGGCTCGAGCCGGTCAACATCGGAGACACCATCGCCTGCCCAGACCGGCCCGAGGCGCTCGTTGCCGTGGAGGTTGACGAGCCGACCCTGATGATGACCTTTCGAATCAACGACTCGCCCTTTGCAGGCCGTGAGGGTAGGTTCGTCACCAGTCGGCAGATCTGGGATCGCCTTCAGCGTGAATTGCAATCCAACGTCGCCCTACGCGTCGACCGTAGCGAATCGGGCGAGAGCTTTCATGTCTGCGGACGGGGCTTGATGCACCTGGGCGTCCTGATCGAGCAGATGCGCCGCGAGGGTTACGAAGTTCAGGTCGCCCGGCCCGAGGTGATCCTTAAACGAATGGCCGAGCACGGCAACGTGCTGTGCGAGCCAATCGAACAATTGGTGATTGATTGTCCCAGCGAATGTCGCAACGACGTGATGGCGCTGGTCACCATCCGGCGTGCCCAAATCGTGAGGATGGATCCTAAGGCGGGCGCGGGCGATTACATTCACATGGAATTTACCATCCCGGCGCGCAGCCTGATCGGTCTTCGGACCCGGATGCTCACCGCCACCGCCGGCCGGGCCGTCATTCACCATAACCTGCTGCATTACGAGCCGATGTGGGGCGAGGTGCCCAGGCGGGCCACGGGCGTCATTATCGCTACCCATGGCGGGCGGGTCACCGCCTATTCCCTGGACAGGCTGTTCGACCGCGGTTTCTTCTTCGTCAAACCCGGCGATGAGATCTACGAGGGCCAGATCGTCGGTGAACACTGCAAGGACAACAGCATTTCGGTGAACCTGACGACGAACAAGAAGATGACCAACGTGCGAGCCGCCACCGCCGACGACCAGACACGCGTCAAGCCCGCCCGCGACATGTCGCTCGAGGCCTGCCTTGAGTATATTGAAGACAACGAGTTTGTGGAAATCACGCCGGGCAGCATCCGGATGCGCATGAAGTGGCTGACCGAAGCCGATCGTCGGCGTGAAGGACGCAAGTCAAAGACCACGTTGTCCTCGGTGTGATCCACCCTGATCAAACGATGATTGATCGAGTCGGAAACTGAAAAAACGGCAGGTCAATCCTCGGCAACCGCATCCGCGTGCCCGGCCGTTTCCGGGACCGTAAACGGCCAAGCCCTTTGGATGCATCTCGTCTCCATGACAAAGAGGTTTTCGCCGGGGTGTGCGATCAGTGTTTTTCGCCGAATGCGATCATCTTCTTATTGCGGCGGTCGGTGAGTTCGACGTGGCCCTGGTAGAGCACCGTGCTCACCGCCCTATCCAAGCCGCGACTGCTGCTGATCGAGCCTTTCGTGCCGCGGATCGCCAGCGTCTTGCCGGGTGTGTGCACCTGCACGTCATGTTCAATACCACCGGCGTGTACCTCGAAGTGCATTCTGCCCTTGAGGCCCAGGTCGGTCTTGATCAGGCCGGTCCTGGCGTTCCGCGAGGCTTCAAGGATCGTCAGTTTGGAAAGCCTGTCGAGCGTGTACACCTGGTCGGGTGGCAACCTGAAGCACACAAAACTTCGTGGGCCGGTGACCAGTTGCACGTCGTGATCAAACGTCATGCCCTTTTCCACCTTTACCGGTTTTTTACCGTCGATGCGGGCCATCACATTGCCTCGGACCACGAGGATCGTCGCCTTGAGATCCTCCTTTTGCGAGGCCTTCTTTGTGGCGGCCGTCTTGGGTCCGGGGGTGTCGGCCACCACCACGGCGGGACTAACGGTGAGCATCACGCCCAAGGCGGCGATGCTCGCAACAATGGTTCTGTGGATTCGTGATGCCATGGGTCGTCTCCTTGTTCCAATCCGCCAAACTGTGCCCTGTCACCCAACATCACGCACTTCGCGTGCCAAAAAGCACCAAACCCTGATCATTCCCCGTATCTAATTGATACACAACTACTTAAACATAATCACCCCGATCTGGTCGTGATCCTCAAGGCTCCAAATTGGGTGAAAATACCCAGCGATAGTCCTATATTATCGGGAATGTACCCCAAGCTGAACTGCAGGCGCAGGACGGTTTGAAGCATCATCTCGAGGCTCACCGGCTGTCACAGCGGAATCTGGCGTGGCATCAGCTTGACCGATCTGCTGCCAGAGTCGATACTCAATCCCCGCCTTCGGCCTATGCGGCGTGGAGGTGTCGGGGGTCCAGCAGCCAACAAACCCCACGACGGAGAATCCACATATGCCCCGAGGTTTGCCTGTCCTGCTCACAACGATGCTGTTGTCGTTGGTCGCAGGCTGCACGGCCCGACCGGTGTCAACCGGCGTGGGAACGCTGATCGAGCCGCAAGATGCGCTTCGCCTGGGTTACACGATCGGTACGGTCAGGCATCTTGGCCTGCCCAAGCAGCACCCGGTCAAACACACACTGGTGTTTGACGATCTGGCGATCGTGGTTGCCTCGCCGAATCTCGTCTTTGCCGTTTCATTGCGCGACGGGACGATCATCTGGCAACGAAGCATCGCCAGCAGCGCCGAGCATTTGTTCAAGCCGGTTCGATGGCAAGACAAGTTGTTGATCAATTCCGAGACCCGGCTCTACGTGTTATCTGCCGAGACGGGCGAGTTTCTGCGCCTACCGCAACGATTGGCTTCGACGGTGTCACAAGGTCCCGCCAAGGCACAACAGCTTGCGATCTTCGGCGGATCGGACGGCCACGTGTTCGCCTATGACCTCGAGATATCGTCGATCAGTTGGGAAAAACACCTCGGCGGCCAGGTGGTGGCCTCGCCGGTCGTTTATGGCCGCAGCGTCATGGTCACCGACACGACCGGGCGGTGCCGCATGTACGATGCGATGTCGGGCGAGTGGTTGTGGGACACGCGCACATTCGGGAGAGTGGTGACGCCACCGGTGATGACTGCGGCTGCGGTGTTCATCGCCAGTGAAGACCAGTCGCTGTATTGCGTTTCACGGAGCAACGGCTCGGATCGATGGACCCCTTACCGCGTGTCTCAACCATTGCGAATCAGCCCCGTGCTGATCGACAACATGATCTTTCTCACCGTCAGCGGCGAGGGATTGCACGTGCTGGACCGGGGCACGGGCGAATTGTTGTGGACGTTTGCCGCCGAAGCACAGCCCGTCGCGATGCTCGATAAGCGTATCCTGCTCAATAATCACATCGAGTTGCTGCTGGTCGAGCCGGATAAGCAGGGCGAAGTGTTCGTGCAGGTGCCGGTCAAACCGCTGCAATCAGTGATTCATCTGCCGGGCGACCGCTTGCTGTTGATTTCACCCGAAGGCCGCATCCTTCGGCTTGATCCTTTGTGAACACTACGAATCTGATCCCGCACGATGAGCGACCTGATCCCCATTCGCCGCGCCCTGCTGTCTGTCAGCGACAAAACCGACCTGATCCCGTTTGCCCGGCGCCTTACCGACCGCGGCGTGACGCTGATCTCGACCGGTGGCACCGCGCAGGCGTTGGCCGAGGCGGGCCTTTCCGCCACGCCCGTCGATCGGGTCACCGAGTTTCCTGAAATGATGGGCGGGCGCCTCAAGACACTGCACCCACGCATCCACGGCGGGCTGCTGGCGCTGCGCGATGATGACGAGCATGTCGCGGCCATGCAGGCCCATGGTATCGAGCCGATCGACCTTGTCTGCGTCAACCTTTACCCGTTCGAGCAGACGGTCGCGCAGCAGAGCGTGACCGAAGCTGAGGCGATTGAACAAATCGACATTGGTGGCCCGAGCATGTTACGAAGCGCCTCGAAAAACTTTCGATTTGTCGCCGTGGTCACCGATCCGTCACAGTACGACCGACTGGCAGGCGAACTGGACGAGCACGGCGGCGCGACCTCGCTGGCGCTGCGACGACGGCTGGCGCAAACGGCGTTTGCGCGGACGGCGGCTTATGACACGGCGATCGCCGAGTGGCTCTCGCGAGCCGATCCCGAGACATTTCCCGACAGCCTGTTAATGCGGTTCGACCGCCACCCCATGCAGTTGCGCTACGGAGAGAACCCGCATCAAGCCGGTGCCCTCTACCTCGAGCCGGGCTGGAACGAACCGAGTATCGCAAAGGCGAAACAGTTGCATGGCATCGCACCGGGTTTCTGCAATATTTTCGATGCCGACGGCGCACTGGAACTGGTCAAGGAGATTGACCCGCAACAGTCGGCTGCGGCCGCGGTAATCAAGCACGCCAACCCCTGCGGATTCGCCGTCGCCGACAATCTGCCCGCCGCATTTGAGAAGGCCTACGCGGGCGATCCACTGGCGGCGTTCGGTGGGATTGTCGCGCTCAATCGCAAGGTGGACGACGCCACCGCAACCGCGATCTGCGACGGCAAAAAGTTTCTACACGTCATCGTGGCGCCGGATTATGACGAATCAGCGTGTGCCATGCTCGGTGAACGATGGCGGGATGTGCGCATTATCCGGTCCGGGCCGCTTGATGGTCCGTCGACCCGCAACGGGCAACGACTGGACGTGCGCCGCGTGACGGGCGGGTTGCTGGTTCAACAACGCGACCTGGCAACATTCGATTCGCCTCACAAATGGCAACACGTGGCGGGGCCGGATCCGTCGGCGGCCGATTTGCGAGAGATGGCGTTGGCGATGATCTGTGTCAAACACCTCAAATCGAACGCAATCTGCCTGGTCAACGATGCGGCACTGGTAGGCGCCGGCGCCGGGCAGATGGACCGGTTGCAGAGCTGCCGGCTGGCGGTCGAGAAGGCGGGGCAGCGTGCCCGCGGCGCGGTGGCCGCGTCGGATGCATTTTTCCCGTTTCGCGATGGACCGGAACAACTGATTGCCGCCGGCGCACGCGCGATCGTACAACCGGGCGGCTCCAAGCGTGACGATGATTCTATCGCCGCCTGCAACGAGGCCGGTGTGATCATGGTCTTCACCGGCAGACGACACTTCCGCCATTGACTGTCCGCTACTGACCCATGGATGTATTGACGCCGTTGATGATCGCAGGGGGTGTGGCGCTGATTGTGTTCGGCGTGCGGTTTCTGCGCCGCGGGCTGGACCGCCTCTTCGGCACACGCCTGCGCTACTGGATACAGCGGCTGACCGGCAATCGCCTGCGCGCGTTTCTCAGCGGCTTCGGCATCGCCCTGATCGCGCCCTCGAGCACGACGCTGTCGTTCGTCTGTGTCCAAACGCTTCAAGCCGGACACGCCACCTCCAGGCAGATGCTCGCGCTGATGTTCGGCGCGGACATCGGCATGACAGTGATGGTTGTACTTCTGGCGTTTCGGTTCGAGCAATACGCGCCAATCCTCATGCTGGTGGGCGTGCCGTTTTATTACTTCACCCGCGTTCCTCGGCGGCGCGGGTTAGGACAGGTCGTGCTCAGCCTCGGTTTTATCTTCATGGGCGTGGACACGATTAAGAAGACCATCGAGCAATCGCCGCCCGGCGAATCGCTGATCCGACTGATCGAGGCGGCCGCGGCGTATCCGTTCATGCTGATGATCATCTCCGCCGTCATCGCTGTCAGCCTGCAATCGAGCACGGCCACGATCGCGATGCTGATCGCCCTGGCGGTCAGCGACCAGATTCACCTCACGACCAGTCAGTTGATCGCAATCGTCAGCGGCGCCAACATCGGTGTCGCCGTCACGATGCTGCTGATCGGATACAGCCACCTCGAGTCGCGGCGGCTGGCATGGGGCAACCTGATCGTCAAGGCCGTCGTCGCTATGGCGGTCCTGGCGATAATGGATACTTTGGCGCAAGCGTTGGAGGGTAGCGGTCTCGCATTTGCAATCCAGATCGCCGCAGCGCATACGGGATTCAACGTCATCGTCGCACTGATCGGTGTGCCGCTGGTGGGTCCCATTGATTGGTTGACCGGGCGCATCGCGCCGGCGAACGCCGTGCCGGAGTCCGAGCCGTTCGGGCCGCGCTACATCAGCAAAGCGCCTGCGGATAGCGTCGCGCTGGCGATCGGCCAGTCAATGCGAGAGATCCTGCGCGTCGCCGAGATTGTCCGCGAAATGTTTGCCGACCTGTGGCGGGCGCTGGAAACCAACGACCAAAAGCTCAATCGCGCTGTGGGCAACCGTGACGATAACGTTGACCTGCTCGACATGCTGATCAAGCGGTTTCTGACGCGGCTGTCGGTGCTCGACCTTGATCGTGATGACGCCGCCGAACAGATGCACCAACTGCGTTACCTCAACGAGTTGGAGTCGATCGGGGACATCATTGACAAGAACCTGAGCCAGTTGGTGGCCAAGAAGATTCGCAACCGCATCGAGTTCTCCAAGGAGGGTTGGCAGGAACTGTGCGAGTTTTACGGCATGGTGGCCGAGAACATGCTGATCGCCGAGACGGCCTTCGGGTCGCGCGATCGGATGCTGGCGCGGACTCTGTTGCGGCACAAGGAGCGGATCGACACGCTTGAGCGCGATCTGCGCGACCGCCATTTCAACCGGTTGCGCACGGGTACGGCGGAAACGCACCTATCCAGCGCCGTTCATCTCGACATTCTCACACATGTCAAGCGAATCAACAGTTGCGTCACCCACGTCGGACACGCGATCCTTCAGGGCACCGAAGACGTATCGCCGGCGTAGCGGGGTTATACGAGGATGCTGCGGATCTGCTGATTGAGATCGGCGGCCGCCTGTGCGACGGCCTTGAGCCAGCCGCCGGGCGTTTTTTCGGAGGCGTAGAGCACGGATCGGCTGGCGGAAATGATGGCGCCCGCGCCGTCGTCATTGAAGCAGCCGCGCATGTCATCGGCATTGGCGCCCTGCGGGCCATAGCCGGGCACGAGAAATATCTGTTTCGGCATGATGCGGCGCAGGCGCACGATATCCTCGCGCTTTGTCGCACCGACCACGGCGCCGAGCAAGCTGTAGCCGCTCGCCCCGACCAACCCCGGCGTTCCACCCGTGTCGCTGACCATTTCTGCGACGGCGTCGCAGACGTTGCGACCGTCATCCAGCTTCAGGCTCTGCACCGCGTCGCTGCCCGGATTGCTCGTGCGTACCAGGACGAACAACCCCTTGCCCTGCGACGATGCGAGACTGATGAACGGCTCGATCGCGTCGATGCCCATGTATGAGTTGACCGTGATCGCGTCGGGCCCCTCCAAATCGGCAAAGCCGCCAAACGTCTGGTCGCCCAGACACCCGGCGGCGTAATGCTCGCTGCTGAACCCGACATCGCCGCGCTTGGCATCACCGATAACGATCAGGTCCAGCGCCCGAGCTTGCTGCACGAGTCGGTGATACAGTTCAACCCCATGCCACAAATACCGCTCAAAACACGCTGATTGAATCTTCACACACGGAACGTGTGGCGCCACGGCGTCGAGTACGCCACGGCAAAACCGCTCAACAGCCTCGACGCGTGACAGCAGTTCGTTCGACGAGTTGTCACCGCGAATCGTGGGCGGCAGCCGTTCATAAACAGGGTCGATTCCCACGCAAACGGGCGCGCCTTTCTCGGCGATGCGGGCCAGTAACCTGTCGGCAAAATGCTCGATGGACCAATCTCCGAACGATCAACAGGATAGTGTGCCGATACCTGCGATGCTACTGTAGAGCGCGATCCGGTTGCGTGCGTAGGATCCACAGGAAGAATACGCCACCCAGCATCGCTGTGAAAATACCCAGCGGCATGATCCCCCAGCTAAACACCAGGTGTAACCCGTAACTGGTCATATCGGCCAGCAAGAGCAGGGTCGCGCCAGCCAGCGCCGAACCGATCAACAATGGGCCATGGCCCGGCCCAAGCATTCGGCGCACCAGGTGCGGACATATCAAGCCTACAAACGCGATGGGTCCGGCCAACATGACGGCGCACGCCGCCAGCACACTGGCAATGACAAACAACAACACCCGCAGACGCGCCAGGTTCACCCCCACGCTTTGGGCCTCGGCGTCGGAAAAGGCGGCCACATCCAGTGCCCGCGCCTTCCAACACAGCACACCCATCCCACACCCGGTGATCGCAGCCATGGCGTATATCGCCGACCGCGTTGTTTCCTCCATGATCCAACCCATCATCCACCGTGCGATGTCCGGGCGAAGGCCCGTTGATCCGGGCACATAATTCAGAAACATGATCAGCCCGCCGTTGATCGTGCCAATCACCACCCCAACCAACAGCAGGCCCAGTGGATCGATCACCCCCCGCCGCCGACCAGCAAAAAAAACGACCATTAGCGTCAACGCCGAACCGGCTAACGCACCCATGCGTGTATCGGCCAGCACGTGCTGTGTGTGCTTTTGAAGCAATAACTGGCCCATCACGCCGACGCCCGCACCCGTGGACAGCCCGAGGATAAACGGCTCCGCCAAGGGGTTACGAAGCAGCGACTGCAGCGCCACGCCGCTGACCGACAACGCCACGCCCACAATGCACGCTATTACCAAGCGGTCAATCCGATACGGCAATGCCCTCGCATCCGGCCAGCCGAGGGTGGGACCAACGAACATGCGCGCCGTTGCAACGACGACCAACACGATAAATAACGCGGCGATCAGGCAAATGATGTGCCGGGTAGCGTGGCGGTTCTGATCGGCCAGA